>NZ_BAABDH010000107.1:0-86740 GCF_039539525.1 Hymenobacter algoricola
AACTACTTAACCCCCAATCAAGTCCATTCGCAAGGAAAAAGCCCCGCCGGAAAATCCGAGCGGGGCCCTTGCCTTATTCATGTCAACATATAGCCGGACGAGACATACGGCCCGCTCCTTACTTGCCCGCTGCCCTTGGCCCTTTCGCCCTTGTTGCCGACTGGCCCGGCCGGCCGCGCTATGCATCTACCGCCGCCGCCGGCTTCCCCAGCAGCTGATCCAAGCCGTTTTAGCGGGATGGATAAATAAAAGCCGGCTATGACGCAAACATACGACATATCATGTCTTATGTTTGCGTCATAGCCGGCTAACAACCCCAGGTTCTGCGGCTTCCGCTCAGGCCGCGGGCGTTTCGAAAAGTCCGCTTACAGCTTCATCACCTCTCTCCTGCATTCATTTTCCGCTTTTCTTTCAGGATGACCCACGCCAAAACTGCCGCTTTCACCGAGGAACAACAACAGCTGGCGCGGGTAGCCAAAGGCCTCGCGCATCCGGCTCGCGTGGCTATTATTCAGTTTCTGGCCAGCAAAAAAACCTGCATCTCCGGCGACATTGCCGCCGAGCTGCCCCTGTCCCGCACCACGGTGTCGCAGCACCTGCAGGAGCTGAAGGCGCTGGATCTGATCCGGGGCGAAATTGACGGGCTGACCGTCTGCTACTGCCTCAACACCAAGCTGCTGCTAGAGGTACAGCAGCAATTCACGGCCTTTTTCATTGAGGCTACGAGCGGCGCGGCCTGTGGCCCCGACGATACCTGCGCCTGCTAACTGCTTTTCTCTCCACCTAACCACTCCTCGACCATGAAAATCGCTGAAATGAAACAGGCGCTGCCCGGGCTGGCCGCCATCAGCTTCCGCCTGCCCGACGGCACCTACCTGCCCGCCCACTTCCACGTCACGGAGGTTGGACTGGTGACCAAGCACTTTATCGACTGCGGCGGCGTCGAGCGCCGGGAAACCGTGGCCAACTTCCAGCTCTGGGAAGCCGGCGACTACGACCACCGCCTGGCGCCGCAGAAGTTTCTGCACATCCTGAACCTGTCAGACAAGATTCTGGGCACTGAGGACCTGGACATCGAAGTGGAATACCAGCAGGCCACCATCGGCAAGTTCGGCCTGGCCTTCGACGGTACCGACTTCGTGCTCACGCCCAAGCAAACCGCCTGCCTGGCGCAGGATGCCTGCGGCATCCCCAACGCGCTGGTGGCCCTGCCCCAACTGCAAGCGGCCTCCTGCTGCACGCCCGGCGGCGGGTGCTGCTAAGCTATGGCCCCGGCCGGGCCGCGCTACCGCCCGCACCCCACGCTTTTGCCATCCGCTAATCCCCCGCAATGACCATTGCCTTTTTCTCCGACGTGCACGGCAACCTGCCGGCTCTGGAAGCGGTGCTGGCCGATATGGACCAGCGCCGCCCCGACCTGATTTTCTGCCTCGGCGACCTGGTGGGCTACGCGCCCCGGCCCAACGAAGTGGTGAAGGAGGTGCGCCGCCGCGGCATCCCCACCCTGGCCGGCAACTACGACCAGCGCATCGGGCTGGCCAGCAGCAATTGCGGCTGCGCTTATAAGACGCCCCCCCGAGAAGGACCTGGGCGCGCAGAGCATTGCCTACACCAACCACGTGGTGGGCGACGACGAGCGGCGCTACCTGCGCTTGCTGCCCAAGCACATGCGGCTGGCGTTTCAGGAAGAGCCCTGCACCCTGAACCTGCTGATGGTGCACGGCTCGCCGCGCAAAATCAATGAATACCTGTTTGAGGACCGGCCGGAGGCAGCTTCCTGCGCGTACTGGCCGATGCCAACGCCGATATTATGCTCTTCGGGCACACCCACAAGCCCTACCACCGCGCCTTCGCCTACGAGCACGAGGGCGAAACCCGCTACCGGCACACGCTCAACATCGGCTCGGCGGGCAAGCCCAAGGACGGCGACCCGCGCGCGGCCTACCAGCTGCTGCACCTCGACGAGCACACCAGGCTGACCGACCCACGGAGCGTGCGCTCGGAGTTGATTCGCGTCGAATACGACGTGGAAAAAGCGGCGCAGGCGGTGGAAGCCTCGCCGCTGCCCAATGAATACGCCGACATGCTCCGCAAGGCCTACTAACCTGCCTTATTGATGACCATTCAACCACTCACAGAGACCCATTGGCCAGCCGTGCGGGCCATTTATGGAGCCGGCATCGCCGCGGGCAACGCCACCTTCCAAACCGAGGCCCCGACCTGGGAAGACTGGGACCGGGGCCACCTGGCCCACAGCCGCCTGGTGGCGGTCGATGCCGGGTACGGTGCCGGCGGAGCAGTGCTCGACTGGGTCGCCCTCTCGCCCCTATCAGGCCGCTGCGTGTACGGCGGGGTGGCCGAGGTGAGCGGGTACGTGGCCGGCGCCGCGCGGGGGCGGGGCGTGGGCCGGCAGCTGCTGGCGGCCCTGGTCACCGAATCCGAAGCCCACGGCATCTGGACACTAAAGGCTGGCATCTTCCCCGAAAACACCACCAGCCTCCGCATTCACGCCGGGGCCGGCTTCCGGGAGGTGGGTCGGCGGGAGCGTATCGGCCAGCTGCACGGCGTATGGCGCGACACGGTGCTGCTCGAACGCCGCCGCCCTACGGTAAGTACTCCCGCACCCAGTGCCCCTTCCGCTTTATCGCCTGCTCGTGTCAGCGCTTAACCAACCGCTGCCCTGACGCCGCCCGTGGCGGCGTCAGGGCAGCGGTGGCGCAAAAGAAGCTCTCGGGCCTCGACCGGGGCCTGACGCTCTGGATATTCCTGGCTATGGCCCTGGGCGTGGGCCTGGGCTACTTCGTGCCCGGCATCAACGGGGCCATCAACTACTTCTCGGTGGGCACGGTAAACGTGCCGCTGGCCGTCGGCCTCATCCTGATGATGTACCCGCCGCTGGCCAAAGTGAAGTACGAGCAGCTGCCGAACGTCTTTAAAAACACGCGCATCATCGGCCTTTCGCTGTTTCTGAACTGGATTGTGGGCCCGCTGCTCATGTTTCTGCTGGCCATCTGGCTGCTACCGGATAAGCCCGAGTACATGATGGGCCTGATTCTCATCGGCATTGCCCGCTGCATCGCCATGGTGCTGGTCTGGAACGACCTGGCCGATGGCAGCCGCGAGTACGCCGCCGGCCTGGTGGCGCTCAACTCCCTCTTTCAGGTGCTGTTTTACGCGGTGCTGGCTTGGCTGTTCATCACCGTGCTGCCGCCCTACTTCGGCCTGAAAGGGTACGCGGTAGACATCGGCATCCGGGACATTGCGCAGAGTGTGCTCGTGTATCTGGGCATTCCGTTTGCGGCCGGGTTCCTCTCACGCTTAGTTCTGCGCCGCCTGAAAGGCAACGAGTGGTACGAGCAGATATACATTCCCGCTATCAGCCCCGTTACGCTGGTGGCGCTGCTGCTGACTATCGTGGTCATGTTCAGCCTGAAGGGAGAAGCCATTGTGCAGGTGCCGCTCGATGTGCTGCGCATTGCCCTGCCGCTGGCCCTGTATTTCGGCCTTATGTTCGTGCTCAGCTTTGCCGCCGGCAAGTACCTGGGCGCGGACTATGCCGAGAATGCCAGCATCGCCTTCACGGCCACCGGCAACAACTTCGAGCTGGCCATTGCCGTGGCCATCGGGGTGTTTGGCCTGAACTCGGGCCAGGCCTTCGCGGGCGTCATCGGGCCGCTGATTGAGGTGCCGGCCCTGATTGCGCTGGTCAACCTGGCCTTCTGGTTCCGCCGCCGCTGGTACGGCGGCAAAACGGCAGCTCCGATGGCGTAACGCCCTGCGCTTTTCCTTCTTCCCATTTCTGGCAAGAAAAACGGGCTGGTGCTAGGCCCCGGCAACTCCTGCCGCAGCCAGCTGCACGCCCGGCGACCGGGCCGCCGAGTACAGCGCGGCGGGAAAGTGCCTGGGCTCAATCCGCGCGCCGTGCGCGACCAAGTGGAGGCCTACACCCAGGATTTCAGGCGGGAAGAATTTCCGCCCGCTCCATCGTCAGGCTGGGGTGGGGAGGCCAGGGCAGCTTCCGCGGGCTGAGTCCGGCAGCTAATATCCCGGCAGCAGGGTTTTGCGTTAGCGCACTCAATGGCGGCGTATCAGCTGCCGGAATCCGCTGGCAACGATTACTGGCCCGCTAGGCTCATAAAAAAGCCGACCTGCGTTCTGTTGGTTGATGACGACCAGACTGCCAACTACTTCAACCAGCTGCTGACAAGCCGGCTCAGCGGCACCGATAAGCTGCTGGTGGCGCTGAACGGCCAGGAAGCTATGGACTTGCTGCTGCTGCACTGCCACCTGACCACGCCCGAGTGCCCGGTCCTGATTCTGCTGGATGTAAAGATATCCGTGATGGATGGATTTCAGTTTCAGGAGGCCTACGGCCAGCTGCCGCTGCCCCCGAAAGACGCCATCATCATCGTGATGCTGACCACCTCCCTGCACCCGCCGAACCTGGACCGGGGGCACCAGCTCAACGTTGCCGGGGTTTTGAACACGCCGCTCACGCCGGCCGAGCTTGACGACATCCTGCGCCACCACTTCCACCGTCACCTGCCGGCATAGCGCGGCGCAATCCGTCGGCTATTCCGACGGCCGGATGAGCCGGGCGATAACGACAGGCCGGTTGCGCTTTTGTGCGGCGTAAGCTATAATTTGCTGCCGAATTCGGAACTGCTCCAACGTCAGCGCGTATTTCGGTGCTGGGGCAGCGGCCCGACTTGTTTCCTTTTCCCAGTCAATGCGCGCATATCTTACCACCACGCTGGCGGCCCTGCTTCTTTGGGCGGCCCCTTTATCCCGGGTTTCCGCCCAGGTCACGGCTCCGGCCGACACCCTGCACAAGTACGAGAATACCGGCGGCGTTTCGGCGGCAACTCCCAAACCCTGGTACCGGGGCAAGCTGGTCAAGGCTTCCATCGTGCCGGCGCTGCTCATCGGCTACGGCGCTTACACCTTCGACGGGGGCGGCTTCTACACCAACCAGCAGGCCAACCGCGACATTCATCGCCTGTTTCCGACTTACCGCACCAAGGCCGACGACGTCCTCATCTTTGTACCCTACCTGGAGCTGGCCGCCGTCACCCTGGCCGGCGTAGAGTCGCGCGACGACCGGCTCAACATGGGCCTGATCATTCTGAAGAGCGAGGCGCTGATGCTGACCTCGGTGTTTGCCATCAAAAACCTGAGCCGCGAAACCCGCCCGGACGGATCCGACAACCTCTCCTTTCCCTCGGGCCACACGGCGCAGGCCTTTTTGGCCGCCAGCATTGTGCATACCGAGTTTCGGGATAAAAGCCAGTGGTATGGCGTGGGCGCCTACGCCGTGGCCACCAGCGTAGCCGCCCTGCGCATGATCAACACCAAGCACTGGCAGAGCGATGTGGTGGCCGGAGCGGGCATCGGCATTCTGTCGGCTCACCTGGCTTACCTCTCGCACCGCAACCGCTGGGGCCGCAAACCCCGCCTGCTGGACGGCAGCAGCTTCTCGCCCATGTGGCAGCCCGGAACCAGCGGCGGTATGGGCCTGACTTTCACCTGGCGTCCTACCAAATAAGCGTCAACCTGGGCGCAGCAGTTTTCTCCGGGCGGCCAGCGGCCAGTAGTCAACTGCTCGGAGTCAGCATTCCTCGGGCTAGCTGCCCGGAGAGTTCACAAAAAAAGGCCGGCTGCGTAGTGCAGACGGCCTTTCTAACTTACTATAAGAAGCGGGGCTACCGCTTACAGGTCGGTGCTGTAGTCATCATCGCCGAAGCCGGAAGTGCTGGCCGAGTCGGGGCGGGTGCTGCCGCTGCGGTAGCCGGAGTCCGAGGTCCGCTGGTCACCCGACGATTTAGTAGGGTAGTCATCCGAAATGCCGCGGGTGGGCGAGTTGCCGTACGGGCCCTGGAATTTCTGGTCGGTAGTAGCCCCCGTGGCGCGGCTGCCACGGTAGGTGGGGGAGCTGCCCGAGCGGTAGTCGGTGTTGGAGCGAGAATCCGAAGAGCTGCTCTTGGCCTGGCTTTTCGAGCGCAGGGCCAGCCAGCTCAGGCCGCTGACCAGCAAGGCGCCGCCGACCACTTTCTGGGTGGTCGTGAGCTTGTTTACCTGATCCAGGGCTTTGGTACCCATATCTTTTACCGACTGCGGCAGCTGATTCGTACCGTCCAGCCACGACGAGACGTTCGTCCACGACTGCGGCTCCTTCTGGCCACCCGAATCCTTGGCGCTTGGAGTGCGCGACTGATCCTGGGCGGAAGGAGTCGGGCTGCCCGTACGCGGGGTGGCGGAATCGGTTGAGGCAGTATTGTTGGAAGCCTGGGCTCCGGCAGCACCGGTAGCAGAGGCGACAGAGGCTTTGGTGCGGTCAGTCTGACCCTGCGGAGTAGCACTGCCCGACTGCGGCGTAGCGCCCGACGTCGAGGTTTTGCTGGTACCAGTGGATTGCGAAGAATTCGGCCCTGAGGTGGGCTGGGTTGGCTTGTTTTCCATGGCAAATACGTGGTTATTAGTTTACAAAGAAACGGCCCGACAGCCTGCCGGGCGTTTCTCCTATTCGTAAAGCGGTTGGCTGGGGTTGCAAAACAGGTCAAGTTTTTATGCAAAATGTACCGTAATGGTTTCGGCGCCGCCCTCAGCTAAAGCGGCCGGAGCCGGAGTTCTTACCCGGAGTTCCCTCCCGTCTTTTGCTAACTCTACACCGGTGCTGTCGTAGGAAGCATGGCGTCCGGGGCCAGTTGCTGGCGGCTCCGCCGGTCTGCTGTTTTCTCACCGTTTTACTTCGTTATGAATAAGCGTTTTCAGGATAAGGTCTGCCTCGTTACGGGCGCTACTTCGGGTATTGGCCGCGCTACGGCCGTGCAGCTGGGCCTCGAGGGCGGCCGCGTGGTGGTGATGGGCCGCAACGTGCCGGAAGGCCGCAAAGTGGTACAGGAAATTAAGGCCGGGGGCGGCGAGGCCATTTTCATTCGCACCGACGTGAGCAAGGACGCCCAGCTCCGGAATGCCGTGGCCAAAACGCTGGCCAGGTGGCCGCGCATCGACGTGCTCATCAACAACGCGGCCATGATGACCTTTGCGCCCATCCTCAAGCTCGACCCGAAGGAATGGGACCACCTGATGAGCGTGAACGTGCGGGCCCTGTTTCGCCTCTGCCAGCTGTGCCTGCCCCACATGCAAGGCGGCGCCATCGTCACCATCAGCTCGGTGCATGCCATGCAAACCACGCCCAACGTCGTATCGTACGCCGCCAGCAAGGGCGCCATGGAAGCTTTTGTACGGGGCCTCAGCCTCGAAATCCCCCACACCCAGGCCCGCATCAACGCCGTGGCCCCCGGTGCCGTGGATACGCCCATGCTCTGGAGCAACCCGAACGTGAAAAGCGGCAAGGAAAAGATAACCGGCCAGGTCGGCACACCCGCGGAATTGGCTGCCGCCATCTGCTTTCTGGCCTCGGCCGAAGCCAACTTCATCAACGGCTCCACCCTGGCCGTGGACGGTGGCCGCCTGGCCGCCCTGTAAGCCCCACGGCTTTGCCGCGCCTGAGGATTCTTCGTTTCTCCGGCCGCAGTCTGGCGGTCAGGCCAAGGGCGCCGGCTGCCGTGCTCGGCTTCCCTCGTCACGATTTCGCCTTCGGGGTAGGATGACGCAGCTCCGGCGCGGGCAGTACGCCATCGGGCGCGTAGAGCAGCGCGTCGCGCTCGGCAGCCTCGCGGGCCGCCACCTCAAACGGGATGTTGTAGTACCCGTGCCGCACCCAGCCCAGCAGGTAGCGCCACAGAAACCCGGCGCGGCCGTGCTCCTCAAACTGACGGATGTGCTCCACCTCGTGGGCCACCCAGTGGGGGTCGCGCAGAAACTGCTCCCGCGTAACCCCGCTCAGGTGGATGCTGCGGCCCAGTACCATCGCCACGCTGCCGGCGCTGAGCTTGAGGCGGGCGAGGCGGGCCAAGGGCGAGTTTTCGATGATGCGCGGCGGGTTCATAAGCGGGGAAGCAAGGCGGGCCTATACGGCGGCGGTTGGCGAGGGTTGCAAGCCCGACCTTTAATTTCCCGTCAAAAGCTTGAACTATAGCAGGAAGTTTTACCGATTCCGGGGCCAAAGTTAGGAGGCTTGGCTTTCCCGGACTTAGCTTTAACCATCGGCCGGAACAGAATTCCTTTCTTTTCGGCCTTTACCCCCGCTCTGACAACAGTCTTTTTCGCTCTCTGGTTAACGCCATTCTATCGAATAAATCAGTACGCTCCGGCCCTCCGGCCGACCCCGGAAACCGATTTTGCCACCCTACGACGGTCAATGAAAAACAGCCTTCTGTATTGCCTCGCCGCTTCCTCGCTGGCCCTTTCCTTCTTCTTTGAGCATACTCCCGCTTCCTCTCTGAATTCCCCGGTTACGGCCCCTGTCGCGGCCGAAGCCTCCTTCCTCTCCGCCTTCAGCGGCGACGACGACAAGCCTGCCGCCTCGGCCTCTTCCCGCGACTCGCTGGCCTACAACTACTACGCGCAGACCCTGGGCCTCAAGCTGGCCTTCAACGAAGACAAAAACCTGCTCCAGACCGTAACCGACTGGATCGGCACTCCTTATAGCTACGGCAACAACTCCAAGAAAGGCACCGACTGCTCCGGCTTCGTGACGCGCGTGTTCAAGGAAGTATACGGCGTCACGCTGCAGCGCAGCTCGCGCTCCATGTTTCAGAACGTGAAGCACGTGGCCAAAACCGAAATGCAGAGCGGCGACCTGGTATTCTTCCGCCGCGGCCCGGGCCAGCCCATCTACCACGTGGGCATCTACCTGCAGGATGGCAAGTTTGCCCACTCGGCCTGCAATGGCGGCGTGATGGTCAGCTCCCTGCACCAGGCCTACTACCAGCGCAACTTCTACGCCGCCGGCCGCGTTACGACCAACTAGCGGCCGCCGAACCCCTTGCATCTCCGAAGCCTCATTCCTCCGAATGGGGCTTTTTTTATGTTATCCAAGCCAGCAGCCCCCTGAAACCTACCGCTGAACCAGCGCGACAACAGTTGAGCATAGGGCAAAACCTATTTTACCCGCTAGCAGTATAGCACAGGCAACTGCCGCCCCTAACTTGCGGGCGAACCGGTTCACCCTCCCAACTCTTTTTCCCACATGGATACCCGAAACCCCAAAGGTGAGAACGTAGCTGCCTCGGCCGTTTTCAAAAAGTTTCTCGGCAAAGCTGAAGAATACATCAGCAAGCCCAGCCGCCTCAAGCAGCTGCTGACGGATGCCTACCAGAAGGCCAGCGACAAAAAGGACGTGGGCAGCATCGCGCACGAAGCCTGGGAAACCATGCAGACGCTGTTCCGCCTGATTCGCTCATCGGTATCGGGGGAATATACGGGACTGCCCACCCCTACCATCGTGGCGGCCATTGCCGTGGTTATCTACTTCCTGAGCCCTATCGACCTGATTCCGGACTTCATCCCCGTGCTCGGCCTGCTCGATGACGTGGCCCTGGTAGCCTGGTTTTCCTCAACCGTGAAAGACGAGATGGACAAATTCGCGGAGTGGGAGAAAACGCACGTCAGCCTGGCCAGCCCCGCCAGCTCTTCTGCCTCAGCTACTGCCGCGGCCAGCGCAGCGGCCAGCACCAAGCATTCGGCCCCGGCCGGCGCTAATCCGGTAGCGTCACCTAACGCGGCGGAAACCACCGAATCGGCCAAGCGTGCGGGTACGACCGACCAGCCTTCCACCGACGCTGACACCCATGCCGTCCTCCACACCGACGTGGCGGCCAGCACCACCGACAGCAGCCGGGTTCCGAACGACGGCGCTGCCGACACCGGCGGCAACGTGCGGTAAACGCCGCCTCCTGGCACCAACAAAAAGGCCCGCAACTGTAGTTGCGGGCCTTTTTGTTGGTGCCAGGAGCTATTAAGCGGCGCGAACGTGCTCGTGCTCGGGCGTGTGGGTGGAAACGTAGTTCACAAAATCACCCACGGTGCTCAGGGGCACTTCATCCGGGATGGTGATGTGAAAGCTGCGCTCCAGCTCCAGGATAATGTCTACTACGTCCAGGGTATCGAAGCCCAGCTCGCGGCTCAGGCTGCTGCCGACACGCAGGCGGGTGGCCTTGATGGCCTTGCGCTTGCTGATGATACGCACTACCTGTTGCGTAATTGATTTAGGGGCGGAAGTCGTTGAGGAAATCATACAAGTAAACGACGGTAAAAAAGGAAAAAGTGTGTCGGCGGGCGGCCCAGCAGCAGACTTTCGTGCCCGTTCGGGCAGATGAGGCCACTGCTGGGGGAATGGTTGCAAGCCGACGAAAAAAATTATACTTCCGCCAGAACCGGCGGGGTGGCGGCTTCCACTTCCGTAGCGGTCGGCTTGTCGGGCTTTTTCTGCACGCGCAGCTTCAGGCTTTCCGTGAGCAGGTACATCACCGGCACTACCACCAGGGTGATGAGCGTGGCGAAGGCCAGCCCGAAGATGATGGTCCAGGCCAGCGGCCCCCAGAACACCACCGACTCGCCCCCGACGAAGAAGTTAGGCTCGAAGCGTTCGAAAAGGGTGTAGAAGTCGATGTTGAGGCCGATGGCCAGCGGAATCAGGCCCAGGATGGCAGCCGTAGCCGTCAGAATCACGGGATTGAGACGGGTGCGGCCGGCCTGCACGAGGGCCTCGCGCAACGGCACGCCCTGGGCGCGAAGCATGTCAGTGAATTCCACGAGCAGGATACCATTTTTAACTACGATACCGGCCAGCGCCACTACCCCTACGCCGGTCATCACAATACTTATCTTCATGCCCGTGGCGGCGAGGCCAAGGCACACGCCCGTCACGGAGAAGATGATTTCGGTAAGAATGATAATCGTCTTGCTCACCGAGTTGAACTGCGTGACCAAAATCATGAAGATAAGGCCGATGCTGAGCAGGCCGGCCACGCCGAGGAAGTCCTGGGTTTCCTGCTGGTCTTCCGAAGCGCCGCCCATCTTGATGGAGTAGCCGGGCGGCGTCGGATAGGCCTTCAGCGCCTGGTCGATCTGGGCCACCACATCGGGAGCCGTGAAGCCGCTGAGCACGTTCGAGGAAAGAGTGATGACTTTCTTCAGATCCTGGCGCTTGATGCCGCCGAAGGTGTTGCTGTACTCCACGCTGGCCACCGACGAGATGGGGACCTGCCGCATCTGACCGGTTCCGTCGCGGAAGGTGAGCCGCGAGTTCATGATGGCGTCCACGTCGTCGCGGTAAGGCTGGGCGTAGCGCACCTGAATCGGGTACTCGTCGTCGGGGGTTTTAAACTTGCTGGCTTCCGAGCCGAAGATGGCCGTCCGCACTTCCAGCCCGATCTGGGCCGTGCTCAGCCCTTCGCGGTTGGCCCGCGCCCGATCGATGTTGACGGCAATTTCGGGGTTGCGGTCCACCAGGTCCGTCCGCAGGTCTTCGATGCCCGCGATTTGCAAAGAATCGACGTAGCGCTCCACTTTCTTCGAGAGCTTGGCCAGCTGCTGGTAGTCGTCGCCGCTGACCTCGATGGCCACGGCCTTGCCCTGGGGCGGTCCGTTCTGCTCCTGATCCACGGCTACCTCAGCGCCGGGAATGCCTTTTACGGCCGCGCGGATCTTGTCCTTGTAGGTGTTCGTCAACGGACCGGTCCGCTCGCTGAACTCCTTGAAGGCCACCGACACCTTACCCAGGTGCGACTGGGCGGTGCGGGCCGCGTCCTGCGGGTCGTCGGCCCCGATGCCGACGTTGGCAATGATGGATTCCACGTCGGGGTTGTTGCGGCCAATCACAGTGTTGATGCGCTGCTCCAGCACGCGGGTGATGGAGTCGGTGATGGCCACTTTGGTGCCCACCGGCATGCGCAGGTAGGTGTAGATGAACTTAGGGTCGCCCTGGGGGAAGAACTCCACCTGCGGCTTGCGGATGGCCACGGCCACGAAGCCCAGGATAAGCAGGACCAGCATGCCGGCCATGATGCCCGCCTGCCGCCACCAGGTGCCGTTGACGGCCCAGCCCACCAGGTTGGCATAGGCATTCTGGAAGCGCGGCAGCACTTTGGTCTGGAAGCCGGCAATCAGGCGGTAGAGCACGAACTGGTCGAGCGTAGCGAACAACGCCAGAAACAGGAACAGGTTGCCGACGAACAGCGAGCCGAAGGCGTAGCCCGCGGCCGCAATGCCGAGCAGAATGAACAGCACGCGGCGGAAGCCCGGCGTCCAGCGCGGCTTGCGCAGCTCCTCGGGGCTGTTGTGCTCTTCCCGGTCCATGAAGCTCACCGCAAACACCGGATTGATGATGAAGGCAATGACGAGCGACGAGAGCAGCGTGACGATGAGCGTGATGGGCAGGTAGAACATAAACTCGCCGATGATGCCGGGCCAGAAGGCCAGCGGAATAAACGGCGCCACCGTGGTGAGCGTCCCGGCCAGCACGGGCACGAACACCTCGCCGGCCGCAAACTTGGCGGCCTGGGCCGTGGTCAGCTCGGGGTGGTCGTGCAGAATGCGGTGGGTGTTTTCAATCACCACAATGGCGTCGTCGACCACAATACCCAAAGCCAGCAGGAAGCTGAAGAGCACGATCATGTTCAGCGAGAAGCCCAGCGTGGGCATGAACAGAAAGGCCAGGAACATCGACAGCGGCACCGACAGGGCCACGAACAGGGCGTTGGTGGTTCCCATGAAGAACATCAGAATCAGCGTCACCAGAATAAAGCCGATGACGATGGTGTTGATCAAATCGTGCAGCGTAACGCGGGTATCGTTGGACGTGTCGCCGGTGAGGGTAATTTTCAGCTCACCGGGTAAGGTCGCCTGCGTGGTTTTTACGATGTCCTGAATCTTGTCGGACGCGTCGATCAGGTTTTCGCCCGAGCGCTTAATCACGTTCAGGGCAATGGCGGGCTTGCCGTCGAGGCGGGCATAGGACTCGCGGTCTTTGAAGCCGTCGGCTACGGCGGCAATGTCGCCGAGGCGAATGGCGGCCCCGTTCATGTTCTTGAGCTGGATGTCGGCAATGTCGGCGGCTTTGGCGTACTGCCCGGCCACGCGCACGGCGCGCTTCTGGCTGCCTACTTCCACCGAGCCCCCCGAAATGGTGAGGTTCTCGCTCTGAATGGCCCGGCTCACGTCGTTGAAGCTCAACCGTGCGGCCTGCATCTTGTACAGGTCCACGTCTACGTTCACCTGCTGGTCGAGCGCGCCCACGATATCGACCCGGCTGATTTCGGGCAGGGCCTCAATCTTGTCCTGAAAATCGTCGGCGAATTTCTTGAGCTGGGTGGTCGACAGGTTGCCCGACAGGTTGATGGTCATAATCGGGAACTCCGAGAAGCTCACTTCCTGCACGCTCGGGGGCGTGGGCAGGTCGTTGGGCAGCTCGTTGCGGGCCTTGTCCACGGCGTCCTTCACCAGTTGCTTGGCGTACTGCACCTCCACGTTGGTGTTGAACTCGACGTCAATCACCGAGTAGTCCTGGTTGGAGGTGGAGTTGATTTTTTTGACCCCGTTCACGCTCTTGAGCTCTTTCTCAATCTGGCGCGTGACCAGGTTTTCCATATCCGTGGGTGAAATTCCCGGGTAGATGGTGGCCACAATAATGCGCGGCACCACGATGTCGGGGAAGTTCTCCTTCTGAAGCTTCAGGTAGGTGAACGTGCCCGCAATGGCGATGATGAGCGTGAGAATGTAGATGCTGGTCTTATTGTCGATGGACCAGCTGGTCGGCTTAAATTCTTTTTCGACGTCCTGCATGTTTTTTTTCGAGCTACAAGCCGTAAGCGGTAAGCTTCAAGCTTTAGTGGACGAATGTGTGTGGCGTTTTGGGATGATGCGTCGGGCACGGGAACAGCCCTTGTTGGGTTATCCGCCGAGCCGGCGCAGAAAGCTTTGCAGCATCATTTGTTCTTCCCGGACCAGGCTAAGCGCCGGCTCGGCTGCTGGCGGGCAGGACAGCCCAACCCGCGTGATAATCAGCAACTGGGTTTCAACTTCAAACGCTGACCCCAGCGCTATTTCTATGAAGCGCTTGTAGTCTTTTTCGCTTCCCCGGCTACTGCCTTCCGCAATATTCGATGAAATCGAAGTTGCGGCCCGGGTAAGCTGGCTGCGTAACCCAAACCGCTCCTCAGCCGGAAAGCTGGCAACAAGCAGGTACACCTGCTCTACCAAGTCCATCCCTTTCTGCCAAATCAACAGTTGCTGGTAGTTACGCATTGGTTTTGAGCTGCAAACTATAAGCGGCAAGCTTATAGTTTGGTGAATCACAACGAAAAGCTTGCCGCTTGAGGCTTACCGCTTACCGCTTGCCGCTCCCTTACAGGCTGACCGCCTGGCCTTCGTTCAGATTCTGGTAGCCGGCCGAAATCACCCGGTCGTTGACTTTCAGCCCCTGGGTAACTTCTACCCGGCCGTTGTAGGTGTTGCCGGTTTGGATAACGCGCTTGGCGGCCACGCTCTTGCCGCCTTTTTGCTCCACCACCAGCACGTAGGAGTTCTGCTCGTCTTTCTGCACCAGGTCGACGGGCAGCACGGTGGCGTTCTGGCGGTCGTAGTTCAGAATGCGCACCGTGGCCACCATGTTAGGGCTCAGCTGCACGGCTCTGCTGCTGCTCAGGCGCAGCTCGGCAGTGAACGTGCGGCTGGTCTGGTTGATGGTGCGGCTCACGGTCCGCACCGTCGCCGGCAGTTCTTCCTGGCCCAGGTCCGGCAGGCTTACCAGCGCCCGGTCGCCGGCCTTGATGCGGCTGGCGTAGGATTCGGAGATGTCGGCCAGAATCTTACCGCCCGAGCCGCCCGTGAGGCGCACGATGGGCGCGCCGGGGGCCGTTACCTCGCCCTGCTTGGGCAATACTTCGTCTACGGTGCCGCTGAAGGGCGCCACAACGTTGTAGAGTTCGCGCTGGCGGCCCAGTGTGGTGAGGCTGCGCTGCAGGGCCTGGTAGTTGTTTTTGGCCTGCAGATACTGAATCTCGGTGCCGATCTGCTGCTTCCAGAGGCGGTCCTGCTTTTCGTAAATCACCCGGGCCAGATCCAGGCGGGTGCGCAGCTCGGCCACGCTGGCATCGAGGATGCTCGCGTCGATGGAAGCCAGTACCTGGCCCTTGCGGACCCGGTCGCCGCGCTGCACCCGGATGGCGGTGAGCGTACCCGCCGAGCGCGCCGCCACGGTGGCGTTCTGGTCGAAGTCGACGCGGCCCTGCACTTCGAGGTAGCTCTTGAAGCTCTCGGGGGCTACCTTAATAGTGGAAATGGGCGTAGCCTGCACCGTGGCCGAATCGGCACTGGCGCCCGTTTTGGCCTCCAGTGCGGCAATCTTAGCCTGGTTGGCTGCCTGCTCCGACTTCAGCTCGGCCAGCTCGGCCTTGGGGTCTTTTTGCCCGCAGGAGGCGACAAGCAAGCTGAGCGCTAAGAGCGGATAGCGGGAGGCTTTCAGGGAGGAAGAGAAGTTCATATACGAAGGAGTAGGAAGTCGTTGAGAAAGAAAGCCGCCAGCGGGTGAGCGGCAGCCGGCCGCTTATTTCTTAGCCTGGTTGTACAGCTCGCCGGTGGCTTTGTCGCGGTCCACCTTGGCTACCAGCACGTCGTAAATGGCGCCGTAGTAATTGGTCTGGGCTGAGCGCAGCTCCGTTTCCGCCGACACCACTTCCAGGTTCGAGCCCACGCCCTCCTGGAATTTGATGCGCGACACCCGGGCCACGTCGGCGGCCAGGTCAAGGTTGGCTTTCTGGTTGTCGAGCACGTCGAGGGCGTTGACGAGCGTGGCGCGGCTCTGGGCATCCTGCAAATCAATGCTCTGGCGCAGGGTTTCGAACCCCCGCTCCAGGGTCTGCTGCTGAATGCGGCCCTGCTGCACCTGGTACTTGCGGCGGAAGCCGTCGAAGACCGGAATCTGCAGGCTCAGGCCGATGTTGCCGAAGCCGAACCAGTTCTGGTTGGCAAAGCCGTTGGCCGCGCGCGAGTCGGGGCCGCGGAAGGCCACCAGGTCGCCGAAAGTATTTGCGGAGCCCGAAAAGCCGTAAGCAGCCGTAGCCAACAGGCGGGGGTAGGCGCCGGAGCGGCGGCTGGCCAGGTCCAGTCCGGCCAGCGCCTGCTGGGTTTCCAAAGCGCTAAACTCGATGCGGTTATTATAGTTAAAGGCGGCCGCCAGCTGCCCCGTGCGGGCGCCGCTCAGCGCCGCTTGCTGGTCCTGCCGGCTCTGGTCGGGAGTAGAGCCGGCCGGCGCGGGCGCCGTGGGTACGGCTCCAAGGCCATCTGCGCCACCACCGGTGGTGGCACTGCCGACACCCAACCGCTGGCGCAGGGTACCCGCATCGATGATGGCGGCCCCGAGCGAATCGGTGAGCTGCACCGCCTGACTCTGGGGCAGGCCCATCTGAAACTTGAGCAGGGCCACGCTGAGCTCGGTCAGCCGCTGGGCTTTCTGCTGCTCCACGACCAGGTTGTTGCGCTGCACGCGCAGGCGGTCTACGTCGAGCTTCTCGACAAAACCGGCCTTATACGTTTCGTTGGTCTGGTACAGGACCGTGTCGAGCCGCTGCACGTTGCGGGCCAGCAGGCCCAGCCGGGAGCGGGCTACCAGGGTGCTGTAATAGGCCTTGCTCACCTGCTCCACCACCTCGATTTCGGCCTGCTGGGTTTGCTTTCTGGACAGCTCCGTGTACACCTTGGCGGCTTTCAGACCAATCAGGTAGGAGCCGTCGAACAGCAGCTGCGACACGGAGGCGCTGGTGTTGGCGGCGTACTGCAGACCGAAGGCAAAGGGCTGGGGCGGCACGTCCAGGCGGCGCGTTTCCAGCACTTTCTCCCCCGCGCTGGCCGCGGCCACGTCGGCCGAGGTCAGCACGGTTTGCTGCACGGGAAAGCTCACCAGGCTTTGCTGGAGCTTGAAGTTGTCGGCCACGTTGGCTGCCACGTTCACCTGGGGCAGGCCCGCCGACCGGATTTCGCCCACACGGGCGGCAGCCGTCTGCTCACCCAGGCGGGTGGCCAGCAGCGAGGATTTATTCTTGACGGCGTAGTCGATGGCCTGCTGCAGCGTCAGCGGCATAGTGCCGGTGGTCTGCGTGGCCAGCTCGGGGCGCGGGGCGGAAGTCTGCGCCAGTGCCGGGCCGGCGGGAGCCAGCAGCAGGCCCGGCCCGGCGGCCAGCAGCAAAACGCGGAGGGTGTTGTTCATAAGGAATCGGCTTGGGCGAAGGAGTTATTCTTCTTCCGTCACGTGACGGTATTCATTTATCAGCTTGTGGCCTTTGAGCGTGACCATTCCCAGCAGGAAATGCTCGTTGCAAGCCATCTGCACGCGGGGCTGGTCGAACTGGGCGTGGGGAAACACGTCGGGGTCGAAGAGCACGTCAATCTGGGCCAGGCGCAGGCGCGAGAGCACCTCAATGTCCAGGTCGGCGCGGTAGAGGCCTTCGGCCACGCCCCGGCGCAGGTTGGCCTGAATCTGACTCAGGATGTAGGTGCTCTTGTGGGCGTGAAACAGCGACCAGGCCGCCGGGTAGTATTTGCGCAGGTCGTGAATGGCGGTGGGGTTGATGTTGGCGAACTGGCGCTTGGCCCAGTCCATCATCTGCACCATCTCGTCTACCGCGTTGCGGGTGTGCTGGATCAGGCTTTCGCACTCCCCCTGCACCCCAGTCAGGTGGTTGGTGATGACGGCCGACACGATCTGGTCCTTGTTTTCAAACCACTTGTAGAGCGTCTTTTTGGAGATGCCCAGGTGCGTGGCAATGTCGTCCATCGACACGCTGCGAATACCGTTGCGCGTGAAAAGCCCGACGGCGGCCCCTAAAATCCGATCTTTTATTTCCATGACTACGCGACAAAGGTACGACGGAAACTTTAAACGACTCCAAAGTTTCCATTAACTTTTTGTCAGCATTTATTCGGGCCGAATGGTTCCCTGCCTTCTCTGACGATTGAGGCGAGGCTTTACTTTATTAGCGCCGCCCTATTTTTAATCGGGCCGGCCGCCGTAGCGCCGGCCTGGCCGCCCGGCGGCCAGTGCCGGCGGTTCGTTGTACCTTGGGGGCTGGTAGTATCTGCTTCACTCCTCTTTCCCGTTCGTATGAAAATCCGCGTTGGCTTCGGCTACGACGTGCATCAGCTCCGCGAGGGCCTGCCTTTCTGGCTCGGCGGCATCCAGGTTCCGCACACCCACGGCGCCCTCGGCCACTCCGATGCCGACGTGCTCATTCACGTCATCTGCGACGCGCTGCTGGGCGCGGCCAACCTGCGCGACATCGGCTTCCACTTCCCCGACACCGACCCGCAGTACAAGGGCATCGACAGCAAGCGCCTGCTGAGCGAAGTCATGCGCCTGCTCCGGGCCAAGGGCTATGCCGTGTCCAACATCGACTCCACCATCTGCCTGGAGGCGCCCAAGGTGAACCCCCACATTGCCGAGATGCAGCGGGTGCTGGCCGAGGTAATGGACATTCCGGCCGACGATATTTCCATCAAGGCCACCACCACCGAAAAGCTGGGCTTTGTGGGCCGCCGCGAAGGCGTGGCCGCCTACGCCACCGTGCTCATTACGCAGGCTTAGCCGGCGCCGTGCAGCCTTCGGCCGCTGCGGTGTCTTTGCTTTACTTTTTCCCCTCCATTTTCCTTTCATGCAGAAAAACACGTTCTACGCGCTGCTCCTGGCCGTCACCTGCGCCTCATCCGCCGTGGCCCAGCAGGCGCCCGAGAAAACCAAGATCAAGGTTAAGCGCGGCAAAACCGAAAAGGTAAGCGCTCCGGCTCCCGCCGCGGAGGAGCCCGCCAAGCAGCCGACCCGGCAGCCGCCCATCGAGACGGACATGGCCCCGGAATACGGCAACACCATCACCGAAGCCGACCTGCGCCAGCACCTGACCATTCTGGCCTCGGATGCCTACGAGGGCCGCGAAACCGGCGAAAAAGGCCAGAAAATGGCAGCCGACTACCTCGCCAAGCAGTATACCGAGCTGGGCCTGACGGGCCCGGTGAAAAACTCCGACAACCCCTACGTGCAGCACTTCACCATGGAGCGCAGCACCTGGACCGGCGACGCCACGATCAAAGCCGGCGGCCAGACCTACAAGTGGCTCACCGACTTCTACGGCGGCGGCACCTCCCCTTTCCAGACCGAAACGACCATCAAGCCCGTGTTCGTAGGCTACGGCATCGAGCAGGACGGCTACTCGGACTACGCCGGGAAGGACGTGAAGGGCAAAGACATCATCATCCTGCTCGGCGAGCCGACCGACGCCGCCGGCAAGCCCGTGCTCAGCCCGGACGGCAAGCCCACCAAGTGGGGCACCGACGTGCGCGCCAAAACGGCCAAGGCGGCCGAGCAGGGCGCCCGCACCGTATTCTTCGTGAGCCTCGACGGCGCCAACTTCGAGAAGACCATAGCCCGCATGGCTCCCTACATCGGCCGGCCGAGCATGCGCTTCGCCGACAGCAAGGAGCCCGGCCGACTGGCTTTCTACGTGTCGCCGGCGCTGGGAGCCCGGATGCTGGGCACCACCGCCGCGGGGCTGACCAAGTACCGGGAAACGGTGGGCAAAACCGCCAAGCCGGCCGCGGCCTTCAAGCCCGCCGCCGTAGCCATCAAGGCCCCCAAGAAAAAGGAGAACTTCACCACCGAAAACGTGATGGGCTTCCTGGAAGGCACCGATAAGAAGGAGGAAGTGCTGGTCATCTCGGCCCACTACGACCATATCGGCATCACCGACGGCCAGGTAAACAACGGCGCCGACGACGACGGCTCGGGCACAGTGTCCGTGCTCGAAATTGCCCAGGCCTACGCCAAAGCCAAAAAAGACGGCCACGGCCCGCGCCGCAGCATCCTGTTTCTGACCGTGACCGGGGAGGAAAAGGGCCTGCTGGGCTCGGAGTACTACACCGACCACCCCGTATTTCCGCTGGAAAGCACCATTGCCGACCTCAACATCGACATGGTGGGCCGCACCGACAAGGAGCACGAAGGCAAAGGCGACTATATCTACGTCATCGGCTCCGACAAGCTCTCCTCGGAGCTGCACGCCATCGACGAGGCCGCCAATAAGAAGTACACCAACATCGACCTCGACTACAAGTTCAACGACCCCGAGGACCCGAACCGCTTCTACTACCGCTCCGACCACTACAACTTCGCCAAGCACAAAATCCCGGTGGCATTTTACTTCAACGGCGTGCATGCCGACTACCACGGCGCCGGCGACGAGGTGGAGAAAATCGAGTTTGCGAAGATGGAGAAGCGGGCCCGCCTGGTGTTTTACACCGCCTGGGAGCTGGCCAACCGGGAAAACCGCATCGTGGTCGACTCGAACAAGAAATAGGAGTTGCCGGGTTTCGGCCCCGCAAAAGGCGCGAAGATCAACGGGGTAGCTCCGCGTTGGGCTTCGCGCCTTTTTGCGGGGCGGGCGGGCTTACTTTTTCGGCTGCTTTCCGTTAGCATAGCTCGGCCCGGCCCGCCGGCTCTGCTCCTGGCCTCATTTGCTCCTGCCCGCTCTGCTATGAAAAAAATTATCCTGTATAGCTTCCTGGCTCTGGCCACCCGGCCGGCCGCGCTGGCCCAGCCGACCGCCGGCAAGGCCAAAGCTGCGGCCAAGGTCGCCGCCCCGGCCCCGGCAGCGGCAGCGGCCGCCGACCAGGCTGCCACCTACGCCGCCACCATCCAGGCCCCCGACCTGCGCCAGCACCTGAGCACGCTCGCTTCCGATGCCTTTGAAGGCCGCGAAACCGGGCAGGCGGGCCAGAAAAAGGCGGCCGACTACCTGGCCCGGCAGTTTGCCGCGCTGGGGCTGCAGGGTCCGGTCCGGGGCGGCGGCAATGCCCACCTGCAGCCCTTCGCCGTGACGCGGGGCACGGCCCGGCCGGGGGGCTACCTGCAGGTGAACGGGCAGCGGTATACCTGGCTGCGCGACTTTTTCAGCTACGGCCCCCTGCTTTCCCCCTTCCCCGCCGAAACTGCGGGTCAGCCCGTTTTTGCCGGCTTCGGCATCGACGCGCCCAGCTATTCGGACTATACCGGACTGGACGTGCGGGGCAAGGACGTGCTGGTCATCATGGGGGAGCCGCAGGATACCAAGGGCCGCAACCTGCTTACGGGTACCAGGGAGGGCGGCGAGTGGGAGTCGGGCGTGAAGAAGATTGCCGTGGCCAAGCAGAAAGGGGCGCGCAGCATCTTCTTTCTCACCTTCGGCTCCACGGCCGACTTCCAGGCCCAGGCCGCCCAGCTGGCCCCGGCGCTGCAGGAGCCGGCCTGGGCCCTACCCGACCCCGGCCCCGCCGCCGCGGATGACGACCACGCCGAAGCGCCCACGGGCATTGGCGTCTACCTGGTGTCGCCGGAAATGGGGCTGCAGCTGGCCGGCACCACCGACGATAACCTGCGCGGCTACCTGGGCGCCGTGGCCAAGAAGAAAGCGCCGGTGCCGCTCAACTTTCAGCCCCGGCCCTTCACGGTTCACCTGCCCCAGCAGCAGGAAAAGCTGACGACCGAAAACGTGCTGGGCTTTTTGGAAGGCACCGACAAGAAGGAGGAGGTGCTGGTCATCTCGGCCCACTACGACCACCTGGGCGTGCGGCACGACACGATTTACAACGGCGCCGACGATGACGGCTCGGGCACGTCGGCGGTGCTCGAAATTGCCCAGGCGTTTGCTCAGGCCAAGAAAGACGGCCACGGCCCCCGCCGCAGCCTGCTGTTTCTGCTGCTGACGGGCGAGGAAGAAGGCCTGTTTGGCTCGCAATACTACACCGGCCACCCCGTGCTGCCCCTGGCCCAGACGGTAGCTAACCTGAACATCGACATGGTGGGCCGCACCGACAAGGCCCACGCCGGCAAGCCCGATTTCGTGTACGTGGTCGGCGACGACCGGCTGTCGTGGGAGCTGCACACCATCAACGAGGCCGCCAACGCCAGGTACGGGCAGCTGGCCCTCGACTACACCTACAACGCCGCCGACGACCCCGAGGAGCTGTATTACCGCTCCGACCACTACAACTTCGCCAAGCACAAAATCCCGGTCGTCTTCTTTACCAGCGGCCTGCACGCCGACTACCACAAGGCCACCGACGACGTGGACAAGATTGAGTTTGAGCCCCTGGCCAAGCGCGCCCGGCTGGTATTTCATACGGCCTGGGAGCTGGCCAACCGCGACAACCGCGTGGCCCTGGACGCCACCAAGCCCTGACTAGCTTTGCGCTGCCGCCCGGGCCTGCGGGCTCAGCATGAAGCCCCGCTGGAGGCAGAACTGCAGGAAAGCCCGCCGAATGGCCCCCGACGAAGGAATGAAGTCGTAGCTGGCGCCGCTGGCACGGTCGAAGTACAGCGCCACCCGCTCCTGGCGCAAAAAGCCCTCGGGGCGGTAGTCAATCCGGCTCAGGGCCGTATATTCGTAGTAGCTGGCAGACATCACCTTGATTTCTATCCCGGCCGGCAGCAGCAGTAGCCGGGGGCTGAGGCTGTTGTGGGAGCTGCCCGGCAGAAAGCCCAGCGTCAGGAAGCTGCCCCGGATTTCATCAATGGGCAGCGCAAACCCTTCGGGGGGCAGCGGGTTAGGAATTTGGGAGAAAGCCAAGGGAAAATCAGCGGGTAGAAACGTGCAAGGAACCAGCAACATGCTCACTAAATCTAGTCAATTCCAGCTCGACAGCGAAACCAAAGCCTTTGACCTGGAGCACCGGCGCAAGATTCGCTTCAACATCGGCAAGTACAACGCGGCCGTGCAGACCGGCCTGGGCTGGTACTACGACCACGAGCTGGCCCGGGAGCGGGCGTCCTACCTCAAGGCCAAGGCCATCAACCACCTCGACGAGTACCTGCTCGAGTTTGAGCGCAACTTCACGGCCCGCGGCGGCAAGGTTATCTGGGCCCGCGACGCGCAGGAGGCCCTGGCGGAAATCGGCAAGATCATGGCCCGCAAGCACGCCCGCACCGTGGTGAAGGCCAAGAGCATGACCACCGAGGAAATCCACCTCAACGACTACCTCGGCAAGAACGGCATTGAGTCCATCGAAACCGACCTGGGCGAGTTCATTGTGCAGCTCAACGGCGAGCGGCCCTACCACATCGTGACGCCGGCCATGCACCTGAGCAAGCAGGACATTGCCGCCATCTTCGTCAAGCACCTCAAGATCGAGCCCACCGACGACGCGCAGGAGCTGGTGCTCACGGCCCGCCACCTGCTGCGCGGCAAGTACACGGAGGCGGAAGTGGGCATCACCGGCGGCAACTTCCTGCTGGCCGATATCGGCGGCGTGGCCGTAACCGAGAACGAGGGCAATGCCCGCCTGTCGGCCACGTTTCCCAGCACCCACATTGCCATCGTGGGCATCGAAAAGGTCATTCCCAGCGTCCACGACCTGGATTTGTTCTGGCCCCTGCTCAGCACCAGCGGCACGGGGCAGCAGGTCACGGTCTACAACACCATCTACACCGGCCCGCGGCAGCCGCTGGAGAAAGACGGCCCCGACGAGATGTACGTGGTGCTGCTCGACAACGGCCGCACCACCCTGCTGGCCCAGGCCGACAAGCGCGAAGCCCTGCACTGCATCCGCTGCGGGGCCTGCCTGAACGTGTGCCCGGTGTACAAGAACATCGGTGGCCACACCTACGAAACCACGTATTCGGGGCCCATCGGCTCGGTGATTTCGCCCCACCTGGGCGGGCTGGCCGAAAACAAGCACCTGAGCTACGCCTCCTCGCTGTGCGGGGCCTGCACCTCGGTGTGTCCGGTCAAGATCAACATTCACAACCTGCTGCTCCGCAACCGCCAGCAGGTGGTGCAGCAGGGCCTCACCGACACGGAGGAGCGCACGGCCATCCGCCTCTGGCTGCTGAGCATGAAAAGCCGCCGCCTGCTGAACCTGCTGCCCGCCCGCGCCAAAAACTGGGTGCTGCTGCGCATGCTCAGCCAGGTGGGCTGGAACAAGCGGCGCGAGGCGCTGGAAGTGGCCCCGAAGTCGTTCAACAAGC
Organism: Hymenobacter algoricola; assembly: GCF_039539525.1. NCBI lineage: Bacteria > Pseudomonadati > Bacteroidota > Cytophagia > Cytophagales > Hymenobacteraceae > Hymenobacter > Hymenobacter algoricola. The sequence goes on from NZ_BAABDH010000107.1 coordinate 23,891, forward strand.
TGTGGCGGGAAAGGAGCTGACCGGTAAAGGAGGCGGGCCCGGTCCGAAACCTAACCATTCTGCCCCGTAGCAGTAAAAAGACGACGCCGGGCACTTTACCAGCGGATCAGCCTGCTACTATGCTCGACGTATTATTGCGCGTGCTGGCCTTTCTGGGCGGCGTGTTTCTGGTGTTCAGCACCGTCCTGGCGGCTATCCGCTCGTTTGTGCTGCCCCGCAACGAGTCGGTGCTGATCAACAACTGGGTGTTCATGGGCATCCGGCACGTATTCAGCGCCCTGGCTTCCTCCAAGAAAACCTACGCCCAGCGCGACCGGGTCATGTCGATGTACGCGCCGGTCGGGCTCGTGATGCTGCCCGTGGTGTGGCTGGTTCTGCTCTCCATTGGCTACACCGGCATCCTGTGGGCGCTGGGCGAGGGGACGCTCCTCACGAGCTATATTCTGAGCAGCAACTCGGTGCTGACGCTGGGATCGGTGAAGGCGGCCACTATGCTCGGCGGCATTGCCTCCTACTCGGAAGCCACGTTTGGCCTGCTGCTGATTACGCTCCTGATTTCCTATTTGCCCACCATGTATCAGGCTTTCACCCGGCGCGAGCTGGTGGTAGCCCGGCTGGAGCTGCGCTGCGGCACCAACCGCACCGCCACGGAGCTTATCATCTGGCTTAACCGCACCGGCTCCCTGGCCGATGACGCGCCCCAGTGGGAACGGTGGGAAGAGTGGTTCGTGGAGATTGAGGAAACCCACACTTCGCTGCCTATCCTATCATTTTTTCGCTCGCCCCAGCCGGGCCGCTCCTGGGTTACGGCCGCCAGCATTATCCTGGATGCCGCTGCCGTCATCATCAGCTCCGTAGATCAGCCGCGCGACCCGCAGACGGAGCTGTGCTTTAAAGCCGGCTGCATTACCATCAACCGCATCAGCCGCTATTTTGAAGACCGCGCCCACGCGGAGCCCAACAATCTGATAAACGAGTCGGACCCGGTGGAGGACCCCACGCGCCGCGACTTTTTCCAGACCTACGACCAGTTGCGGCAGGCCGGCGTACCGCTGAAAGAGGATCAGCAGGCCGCCTGGGACGAGTATCAGGCGCTGCGCGCCCGCTATGCCAGCGCCGTCCAGTATCTGGCCAAGCTCACCATGTCCCCGGACCTGAAAGCCATCGGCGGGAACCGCTGATTGGGTTGAAAAATGGCTCGGCAGTGCTGTCGTTGGGCAGCCAAACCGGTTGTGCCCCGGCCCTGGGAATGAGCGCCACAGTTTTTTTGAGGCTTTTGCCCAAATCATTCTGTTATCCGCTTTCTATCAGCTACTTTGTGATATTATTGCAGAATAGCTATTTTCCAGCATTTTTCCGTCCAACATCCTGTTCGTTCGGGCCGAAATGCTTTTTTGGCTTCCTCCCCTTTCGGCATGCGTCAGCAGTATTCGCTTATCATCCAGCCGCTATGCCGAGCCCAGGGCAGACTCCCGCAGTCTGCCCCACCGATTCGCTGAGGGGCCGCTAGCCCGCCCCACGCTTACTTTTTACCAGTCGTGACTTTTCCGCCTGCGGCCCGCTCATGCGCCTGGCCCGGACGGGTATTCTGTTTTTCACTTTTCCCAACCCTCTTTCCTTCTTCTATGCAACAATCTTTACGCTCCGGGCCCCGGCCCGACTGTTTAGTGCCGGCTGCCCCCATCCCCGGAGGGACGAGGCTGCGGCGGCTGGGCCTGCTGCTGGCGCTGCTGCTGAGCAGCCAGCTAAGCTGGGCCCAGGTCACCAAAACCCTGCCCGGCGACTATGCCACCCTGGCGGCGGCTTTTACGGATTTGAACACCAGCGGCGTGCCGGCCGGCGGGGTTGTCATCAACGTGACGGCGGGCTACGCCGAAACCCTGACGGCCCCGCTGCTGCTCACGGCGACGGGTACCGCCACCAATGCCATTGTATTCCAGAAGGCCGGGGCGGGAGCCAATCCGAAGATTACGGCCGGCGTGGGCACTACCACGAGCCTGGACGCCATCATCGGCCTGTCGGGTGCCGACTACGTGACCTTCGACGGGCTGGAGCTGACTGAAAGCGCCGCCAATACGACGCCTATTACCCAGATGGAGTTTGGCTTTGCGCTGTTCCGGCCTTCGCCGACCGACGGCTGCCAGTTCAACACCATCCGCAACTGCGTGGTGACGCTGAACAAGGCCAACACGGGAACCTTCGGCCTCTACGGCGCGGCCACTACGGCGGCCCTGGCCACTTCGGTAGCGGCTACCGCCCCCGCCGGGGCCAACTCCGGCAACCGTATCTACGGCAACACGGTGAGCAATGCCGTGTCGGGCATGTACCTGACCGGCGCTACCACCACCACGGCCCCCAACTACGACCTGAACAACGAAATCGGGGTGACGGCCGCCAACACGGTCACCAACTTCGGCGGGCTGGCCGCCTCGGGCTGGGGCATCGGCGTGAACATCCAGAACGGCGCCAGGATTGCCAACAACATCGTCAACAGCGGCGGCGGCGCGGCCGGCACCTCGACGCTGCGCGGCATTTACGGCAACACCGGCACCTCGTCGAACATCGACATCACCAACAACACCATCACGCTGTCCAGCGGCGCTACCACCAGCCTGCTGGCCGGCATCGACAACGGCATCGGCTCCACGGCGGCTGCCAACACGGTCAACATCACCGGCAACACGGTACAGCTGACCTACGCCACGGCCACGACGGGCACCCTGAGCGGCATCAGCAACACGGCTTCGGCCGCAACGGTCAACATCACCGGCAACACGGTGCAGAACAGCACGGCCGCCGCCGCTACCACGGCCTCGTTCAACGGCATCGTCTGCTCGGCCGGTGCCGCCGTCAACCTGAGCAGCAACAACGTCACCAACAACTCGACGGCCGGCACGGGCACCATGACCCTGATTTCGTCGTCGATAGTGTCGGCGGCCACCCCGGTCACCATCAACAACAACACGCTATCGGGCAACAGCAAGACGCCCGCCGGGACTACGGCCGGCACCTCGCTGTTCGGCATCTCGCTGGGTACGGCCACCACCACGATTACCGGCAACACGGTTACCAACAACAGCATCGTCTCGTCGGGCACCTCCACCTCTACCTGCACCCTGACCGGCATCAACAGCACGGCCGCCTCGACGCCCACCGAGGTGCTGAGCAACAACGTCGTGACGGGCCTGACCATCAGCGGCACCAGCACCAGCACGTCGCACCTGCTGCGCGGTATTGTGACGGCCACCAGCAGCTCCAACGTGCAGACGATGACCCAGAATACCGTGGCCGGCCTGGCCCTGACGGCGGGCAGCGGCACGGTTACCGGCATTGCCATTCCCAGCGGCGGCGGCGCGGGCAGCAGCATTGCCCGCAATAAGATCTACGACCTGAGTGCGGCCGGAGCTACCAGCACCGTCAACGGCCTCACCATTGCCGGCGGCGGCACCTTTGCGCTCACCAACAACCTTATCGGCGACCTGCGGGCCCCGGCGGCTACGGGCCTGGTTGCCATCAGCGGCATGAGCTTTACCTCGGCTACCGCGGTGAATGCCTACTTCAACACCATCTACCTGAACGCCACCAGCGCGGGCGCCACCTTCGGCACCTCGGGCATCTACCTGAACTCCACGGCTACCACGCTCGATGCCCGCAACAACCTCGTGGTGAACAAGAGCACGGCCGCCGGCACGGGGGGCTACACCGCCGCCCTGCGCCGCGTTTCGGGCACGGCGGGCACGGCGCCGGCCAACCTGGCGGCCGCCACCAACAACAACCTGTACTACGCCGGTACGCCTTCGGCCACCAACGTTATCTACGTGGAAGGCACCAGCACGGCTACCAACGCCGCCGCGACCCTAGCCGGCTACAAAGCCCTGGTTTTCCCGCGTGAAACCAACTCCGCCACGGAGGATGTATCTTTCCTGAGCACCACCGGCCCCGATGCCACCTTCCTGCACATCAACCCCGCCCCGGCGACGCAGGTGGAAAGCGGCGGCACCCCCGTCAGTGGCGTCACCATCGACTTCGATGGCCAGACCCGCAACGCGACGACGCCCGATATCGGCGCCGACGAAGGCTCGTTCACGCCCCTCGACCTGACGGCCCCGACCATTACCCTCACGCCCCTGGGCAACACGCCCAGCACGGCCAACCGCACCCTTACGGTTACCATCACCGACCCCAGCGGCATTGCCACGGGCGCCGATGCCCCGCGCCTGTTTTTCCGCAAAGGCACGACGGGCGCTTTCCAGAGCGTGCAGGCCAGCAGCGTGAGCGGCAGCGCCTACACCTTCACGTTCGACTACTCCCTGGTGGGCGGCGTGACGAGCTTCGACGCTATCCAGTACTACGTGGTGGCCCAGGACGCCAGCGCCAACAACAACGTGAGCAGCAACCCGCCCGGCGGCACGTTCACGACGCTGCCGGCCCAGGTGTACCAGTTCCTGATTCAGGGCACGCTCAGCGGCACCTACTACGTGGGCACCGGCGCCTCGCCCGACGCGACCCGCACCTACGCCACGCTGACGGCCGCCGCCGCCGCCTACAACAACAACCTGCTGGGCGGGGCAGTAACCTTCCTGCTGCTCGACGCCAGCTACGGCCCCAACGAGACATTCCCCATCCAGCTTCTGGCCAACGCGGATGCCTCGGCAGTCAACACACTGACCATCAAGCCCACTGACGGCCTGAACACGACGCTGACCGGCAGCAATGCCGTTGCCCTGCTGCAGCTCATCGGCACCGACTACGTAACCGTGGACGGTACCAGCGGCGGCACGCTCTCGGCCTCCGACCTGCGCCCGAGCCGCAACTGGACCCTGAACAACACCAGCACGGCCACGGCCAGCAACGGGATTGTGCTGACGGTGTTCAACGCGGGCGGGGACAACGCCACCAACAACACCTTTAGAAACCTGGTAATCACCGGCAGCGGCGCGGCTACGGCGCAGGCGGGTATCATCATGCTGGCCGCCGCCGCTAACCCGGCCGGCAACAACGGCAACGTGGTACGCAACAACGCCGTGTCGGGCAGCATCTACGGCATCTACTCGCAGGGGCCGAGCGCCGCGGTGAAGAACACGGGCACCGTTATCAGCCAGAACGACCTGACCGTGACGGGCGCCGGCGCCATTGGCCGCTTCGGCATCACGGGCTACTTCGAGGATGGCATTCAGGTGACCCAGAACACGGTGGACGGCATCAACACGGCCGTTTCCGGGGATGCCTGGGGCATCGGCCTGGGCTTTACCGGCATCAGCGGTACCGTCTTCACCGGCAGTGAGGTCGTCAACGCCACCGTCGACCGCAACTACATCGGGACGGTGCGGCAGACCAATACCTTCTCGGCCGTGGGCATTGCCCTGGCCGCGGCCACCTCGGGCACCTCGACCATCAGCAACAACATGATTGCCGGGGTTTCGGCCAATGGTACCTCCGGCGACTTCGGCGCGGGCATCTACCTGGGCGGCGGCACGGGCTCGACTACCCGCGTGGTATTCAACTCCATCAGCATGACGGGCACGCAGACCGGCGGCAACTACCCCAGCTACGCGCTGGCGGTGGGCGGCTCGTCGCCGGCAGTGCAGATTCGCAACAACGTGCTGGCCAACACCCAGACCACGGGCACGGCCAACAGCATCGCCCTGGGCTTTGCCTACAGCAGCACGGCCGGGGCGTACGCCAACCTGACTTCCTCCAACAACAGCTTCTTCATCGGCACCGGCGCCAACTTCGGCGTCGGGCAGACCGGCAGCCTGAGCACCACCGGCACGTTGCGCGCCACGCTGGCCGCCCTGAACGCCGAAACCGGCCAGGACAACCCGGCGACGTCCAAAGTGGCTGATCCGCAGTTTGTCTCGGCTACCGATCTGCACAGCGTGAGCCCGGCGCTGAACAACGCCGGCGTGCCGGTTGCGGATATTACGGTTGACTTCGACGGGCAGCTGCGCTCAGGCCTGATGCCCGACATCGGCGCCGACGAGTTCAGCCTGCTCGACCTGGCCACCACGGCCCTGACCGGACCAACGGCCGGCAACGGCTGCTACTCGGCCACGGAAGCGGTTTCGGTCACCATCCGCAACACGACGGCCGTCACCCTGGACTTTGCCGTGACGCCCGCCACCGTTTTTGTATCGGTGGCGGGCGGCGCTGCCGCTCAGAATATTTCGACCATCGTCAACACCGGCACCCTGGCCCCGGGCGCCTCGCTGGTAGTAGCCGTGGGCACGGTCGACCTGTCGGCCGCCGCTACCTACTCGCTGAGCGGCGCCGTGAGCATAACCGGCGACGAAGTTCTCGAAAACAATACGCTGGCCACGCCGCTGACCATCGTCAGCACGCCCCGTACGGTGGCCTTCACCTATGCGGCCGGCACCATCTGCGCGGGTTCGGGCTCGGCCGTAACGCCGACGCTGGGCAGCGGCTCGGTGACGGGCGGCACGTTCAGCGCTCCAGCTGGACTGACCATTGACCCGACCACGGGCGCTATCAACCCCACCACCTCCACGGCGGGCACTTACCTGGTAAGCTACACCGTGGCCGCCGCGGGCAACTGCCCGGCCCTCACGGCTACCCAGTCGGTGACGGTAGCTCCGGTAGCCTCGGCCGCGTTCAGCTACGCGGCGGCCAGCTTCTGCCGGAACGGCGCCAACCCCTCGCCCACGGTAACGGGCGTGAGCGGCGGCACCTTCGCGGGCAGCACCGGCCTGAGCATTGATCCGACGACGGGCGTCATCAACCTGAGCGCTACGGCGGCCGGCACCTACACGGTAACCTACACCGCGGGCGGCAGCTGCCCCGGCACGACCACCCAGTCGGTGACGATTACCTCGGCTCCGGTTGCGGCCTTCAGCTACGCGGCCGGCACCTACTGCGCCGGCGCCACCAGCACCGTGCCGCCCACGCTGGGCAGCGGTGCGGCGGCCGGTACGTTCTCGTCTACGGCGGGCCTGAGCCTCGATCCGGCGACGGGCGTCATCAACGTGGCCGCCTCCACGGCGGGCACCTACACCGTGACAAACACTATTGCCGCCTCGGGCTCCTGCGCGGGCGTCACGGCTACCGCTTCGGTAACCATCACGCCGGCTACCTCGGCGGCCTTTGCCTATGCCGGCAGCACCTTCTGCCTGAGCGGCACCAACCCCACGCCAACCATCACCGGCACGGCGGGCGGCACGTTCAGCTCCACGACGGGCCTGAGCCTCAATGCTGGCACGGGCGTTATCACGCTGGCAACGTCCACTCCGGGCATGTACACGGTGACGTACAGCGTGAGCGGGCCCTGCGCCTCGTCGACCACGACCCAGGTGACGATTACCACGGCTCCTTCGGCCTCGTTCTCCTACGCCCAGCCCGGCTACTGCGCCGGAGGCACGGCCACGGTTACGCCGACGTTCGGCGCCAACAGCAGCGGCGGGGTGTTCTCGGTTTCGCCGGCTACGGGCCTGACCATTGCCCCCAATACGGGCGTCGTTACGCTGGCTTCCAGCGCGGCGGGTACCTATACGGTGACCAATACCATTGCCGCTTCCGGCGGCTGCGCGGCGGCCACGGCTTCGACCACCATCATCCTCAACGCGGCCCCGGCGGCCACGCTGACGGCCGGGGGGCCGACGACTTTCTGCCAGGGTGGCTCGGTAACCTTCACGGCGCCAGCCGGCACGGGCAACAGCTACCAGTTCCTGCTCAACGGCACGGCTATCAATGGCGCTACCTCGGCTACCTACACGGCTTCGGCCGCCGGCAGCTACTCGGTCACGGTAACCAACGCCAGCGCCTGCTCGGCCACTTCAGCGGCTACGGCCGTGGTGGTGAACCCGACTACGACGGCGACGTTCACCTACGCCAGCCCCGCCTTCTGCCTGAGCGGCACCAACCCCGCGCCGACCATCACCGGCACGGCGGGCGGCACGTTCAGCGCTGCGGCGGGCCTGAGCCTCAATGCTGCCACGGGCGTCATCAACCTGGCAACGTCCACGGCCGGCACCTACGTGGTGACCTACAGCGTGGGCGGCTCCTGTCCTTCCTCCGCCATTGCCAGCATCACGCTGAATCCGGCAGCCATAGCCAACGCCGGGGCCAACCAGGCCTTCTGCTCGGGAAGCTCGGTCCAGCTTGGTACGACGGCCATAGCGGGCTACACCTACAGCTGGAGCCCGGCTACGGGGCTGAGCAGCGCCACGGTCAGCAACCCGACCGTGACGCTGACCAACACGGGCACCGCCCCGCTGGTCGTGACCTACACCCTGACGGCTACGACCGCCAACGGCTGCTCGTCGACCAGCACGGTGCAGGTGACGGTGAACCCGGGTCCGGTAACGGCTACTCTCACGGCGGGCGGTCCGACGACCTTCTGCCAGGGCGGCTCGGTGACCTTCACGGCCACGGCTACCACGGGCAACAGCTACCAGTATTTCCTGAACGGCACGGCCATCGCCGGCGCTACCAACCCGACCTTCACCGCCGTGGCCGCGGGTAGCTACACGGTGCAGCTGACCAATACCACGAACTGCTTCACGGTATCGGCCCCGGTGGTGGTGACGGTGAATGCCACGCCGAACACGCCCACGCTGACCAGCACGACCCAGCCTTCGGGCGCCATCCTGCTGACCTCCAGCGCGGCTACCGGCAACCAGTTCTACCGCAACGGCGTGCTGGTGCCCGGCGCCACGGGCCAGACCCTGCTGCTGCTCTCGGGCGCGCAGAGCGGCATCTACACCGTGGTTTCGACCAGCGGCGGCGGCTGCTCCTCGGCGGCTTCCAACGCCGTCAACGCTACGGTGCTGGCTTCGGCCAAGGCTAATCTGGCAGCGGTCAGTGCCCTGCTGTTCCCCAACCCTACCGCCGACGGCAACGTCATGGTGGAGCTGCGGGGCTACTCGAAGGCCGCTGACGTAACGGTGCTGAACACGCTCGGTCAGGTGGTCCGCACTTTGGTGCTGCACCCGGAGCAAGCGGCTGCCAGCGCCGCCAGCCTCAGCCCGGTTGACCTCTCAACTCTGCCGGTGGGCGTGTACCTGCTGCGCATCAGCAGCCCGAACACGGCCCCGCAACTGCTGAAGCTGGTGCGCCGCTAAGCGCCCGGCAGCAGCCGCAAAAAAGCCCCGCCGGAATTCCGGCGGGGCTTTTTCATGTCTGAATACACCAGCCGGCGGCCCGACGGCCGGCGCGGGCTAGTCTTCGTCGGGCAGGATGTTGACGTCCTGCACCAGCACCATCTTCTCGATTTCGCGGCCGCGGGTGGTGTTGGCCAGGCCCCCGAGGGCGGTTTCCTTGTAGCGGGTTTCCATGCTCTGCCCCACCTCGCCCAGGGCCGCCACGCACTGATCCACAGGAATGACGGGGTTGACGCCGGCAATGGCAATCTGGGCCGAGCTGAAGGCAATGGCGGCCGCCGAGGCATTGCGCACCACGCAGGGCACCTCCACCAGCCCCGCCACCGGGTCGCAGACCAGGCCGAGCATGCACTGAATGGTAATGGCCACGGCCGCGAAGGTCACGTCCACGTCGCCGCCCAGGCAGTAGACGATGGCGCCGGAGCCCATGGCGGCCGCGGAGCCGGTTTCGGCCTGGCAGCCGCCCACGGCGCCGGCCAGGGAGGCATTCTGCTCGATGATGAGAGCAATGCCGGCCGCTACCAGCAGCCCTTCGAGAATCTTGTGGTCGTCGAGCTTGTGCAGATCCTGGAGCGTGACCAGCACGCCGGGCAGGATGCCCGAGGCCCCGGCCGTGGGCGCGGCCACCACCCGGCCCATGCACGAATTCACCTCCTTGGCGCCCAGGGCCCGCACAATCAGGCTCTTAAACTCCGGCGACAAAACCGTGACGGGGGAGGCCGCAATTTTCTTGGCCCCGTTGTTTATCATGCCCGAGCGGGAGGTCATGTCCTCGGTCAGGCCGGTGTGCACGGCGTCGCGCATCACGTCGTAGGCCCGCTGCAGGCCCGTCCAGATTTCGGCCTCGGTGCGGCCCTTCTGCTCAATTTCGTAGTCCAGCACGGGCTGGTAGAGGGGCTCCCCGGTGGCGGCGCAGTGGGCCTGCCAGGAAGCAAAGTCAGTGAAGAGCAAGGACATGGGCGGGAGGAAAAGCGGGAGTGGCGGAGAAGAAAGAGTCGAATGCGAAAGCCCGGAGCCAGGAGGCAGCAGCCGGTAAGCAGGTATACGGCTCCAACACGCCCGGCGGCGCGGGGGTGCGAAAATCGGGATAATTCCGGTGCCCACGCCGGCCGGCCGGCCAGCTGCCCTTTAAAAACGAAAAGCGGCCCACTTGCGCGGGCCGCTTTTCCGGCTTCTGGCTACTAAGCGCGGTCAGGCTTTAGGCCCCGGTAGCGGCTTTTTCACTCACCAGCTTCACGGCGGCCGAGTTGATGCACAGGCGCAGCCCGCTCGGGGCCGGACCGTCGGGAAACACGTGGCCCTGGTGGGCGTCGCAGGTGTTGCAAAGGGCTTCCACCCGGGTCATGCCGTAGCTGGTGTCTTTCTTATACTTGATGGCGCTGTCCTGCACCGGCTGGGTGAAGCTGGGCCAGCCCGTGCCACTCTCGAACTTGGTGCGCGAGTCGTAGAGCGGGGTGCCGCAGCACACGCAGGCGTAGAGGCCGGCTTCGTGGGCCTCGCAGTACTCGCCGGTGAAAGCCCGCTCGGTGCCGTGCTGGCGCGTGACGTGGTACTGCTCGGCCGTGAGTTGGGCTTTCCACTCGGCATCGGTTTTTTCTACCCGCCGCTCGGGGGCCGGGCTGCCGTTGGTGGCCAGCCGGAGTACGTCGTTCCAGGTTTGCATATGTCGTAGTGTTGAAGAGTAAAAGCTTGAGCTCTGGAAACGCGAAAACCGGACGGTAAGTTTTTAAGCTCGTCCTAGCCCGCCCAGCCTTCGCCTTGCGCTTGCGTATGCTCCTGCAGATGCTTACTCTGCCGCTATGAAACTGCTCACCGCCGCCCAGACCCGCCAGGCCGACCTGGCCACCATGCAGGAACAGGGCATTGCTTCCGAAGCGCTGATGGAGCGCGCCGCCCGGGCCTTCACCGCCTGGCTCACCGCCCGCCAGAGCCCGGCCGAAGCCGGTGAAATCCTGGTGCTCTGCGGCCCCGGCAACAACGGCGGCGACGGCCTGGCCATTGCCCGCCTGCTCCACCAGCGCGACTACGCCGTGCGCGTGTACCTGCTGCCCGCCGACCACTACGCCGCCGACTTTACCCTGAACCGCCAACGGCTGCCGGCTGTGCCCGTGGCCGAGCTGGACGCCGCCGCTTTGCCCACAATTCCGGCCGATGCGCTGGTCGTGGATGCGCTGTTCGGCACCGGCCTGAGCCGCCCGCTGACGGGCCTGGCCGCGGCCGTGGTAGCCCACCTCAACCAGGCGGCGGCCCGGGTGGTGGCCGTCGACATTCCTTCGGGCCTGCTGGCCGACGCGCCCCAGCCGGCGAAAAGCCCGGTGGTGCAGGCCCGGCACACCGTGAGCTTTGAGCTGCCCAAGCTGGCTTTCCTGCTGCCCCGGAACGCGGCCTGCGTCGGCCGCTGGCACGTGCAGCCCATTGAGCTGAGCCGAAGCTTCCTGGACCAGGTGCCCGACGCCCTGCACCTGATCGATGCGGCCCTGCTGGCGGGCCGGCTGCCGCGCCGGGCTACGTTTGCCCACAAGGGCACCTACGGGCACGCGCTGCTGCTGGCCGGCAGCTACGGCAAGATGGGCGCCGCCGTGCTGGCCGCCAACGCCTGCCTGCGCAGCGGCGTGGGGCTGCTCACGGTGCGGGGGCCGGCGGCGGGCTACGACATCCTGCAAACCGCCGCCCCCGAGGCCATGGCCCTGCCCGACCCCGCCACCGACTTCGTGACCGAGCTGCCCGGGCTGCAGCCCTACTCCGCCGTGGGCATCGGGCCGGGCCTGGGCCGGGAGGAAAGCACCCGGCAGCTGCTGGAAAAGCTGCTGCGCCAGGCCCAGGTGCCCCTCGTACTGGATGCCGACGCCCTGAACCTGCTCAGTGAAAGCCCCGACCTGCTGGCCCTGCTCCCGCCCGACTCGCTGCTTACGCCCCACCCCAAGGAGTTTGAGCGCCTGACCGGCCCGGCCCGCGACGACTACCACCGCCTGGACCTGCTGCGCGACTTCTGCCGGCAGCACCAGTGCTACACCATTCTGAAGGGCGCCTATTCCTGCCTGGGCACTCCCGGGGGGACGCTCTACTTCAACAGCACCGGCAACCCCGGCATGGCCACCGGCGGCAGCGGCGACGTGCTGACCGGCGTGCTCACGGCCCTGCGCGCCCAGCACTTCTCGGCCCTCGATGCGGCCCTGCTGGGCCTGTACGCCCACGGCCGCGCCGGCGACCTGGCCGCCCGGCAAACCGGGGAAGCGGGCCTCGTCGCCGGCGACCTTATCCGGTTTCTGGGGCCGGCGTTTCAGGAACTCACTACCGCCGACCGCTTTTAGCCCCGGCCTAGGCCACCCAGTACGCCACCCCGAACTGCACCAGCAGCAGCCCGTCGGCCAGCAGGGCGAAGTAGTAGTCGGGGCGGGTTTCGTCGGCGTACCAGATGATGGCGCCGGCCAGCAGCGTAGGCACCGTGAGCACCAGCAGGTGGTGAGCCGACACGCCCGGCGGCACCAGCAGCGCCGAAACCGCCAGAAATGCCAGGCCCAGCAGCTTGGTGGCCCGCAGCCCAAACAGCCCCGGAAACGTGCGCGTGCCGCTGAGCCGGTCCTTGGTGTAGTCGCGGATATCGAACACCAAGGCCAGGTTCAGGATGAAGAAGAAGCGGCGGGCAAACAGCACCAGCACTTCCGGCTCGCCCAGGGCTTTGCCCAGGTACAGCGCCGGCACCCACACCGTGATGGCCGACCAGACGTAGGCAATGAGGAAGATCTTGAGCAGGGGCAGGTCGCGCAGGGCCCGCCAGCGGCCGTGGCGGCGCACCAGGGGCATGGAGTAGAGCAGGGAAATGGCCGCCAGATGCCCCAGAAACAGCGTGAGGGGGCGCCAGCCGTCGGTCCAGAACAGCACGCCGGCCACGGCCAGGCTGCCCAGCGCCAGCCCGAGCAGCGCCCGGCGGTGGCGGATAATCCAGCGCTTGCGCGCCGAGAGCACCGCCTGCTGCCGGTACTTGTAGGGCAGCACGCTGTCGATGTTGTAGAGAAACAGCGTGGCCGCAAAGATCAGGGCGACCAGGCGAAACGGGATGGGGTGGCGCCAGAACAGAAACGTGGCCCAGGTGAGGCCCGTGGCGGCCAGCGCCACCAGCGTGCTGCTGTAGAGCACGGCGTCGGTGCCGCGCCGCAGGATGGTGAGCCAGGCGGGGCGAACTGACGGGGAAGTGTCGCTAAACGCGCGCTGGGGTCCGGGCGGCATGGCTGGGGCGGCAAAAGACGGCCAACGCCGCGGCCCAAAGATACGGGGCCGCCGCTACTCGCCGGCCCGCGAAAAAGATACGACCCGGCGGCGCTGCTGCCCCCGACCGGCCTTCCAGCAGAAAGCCCCGAAACCAGGCGGGCTTCGGGGCTTGCGGAAGTCAGAAACGGGAGGCCGGCTAGGCGCTCAGGCTTTCCGTCTTGGTCGTGGTGACGCCTTCGGCATCCTTGCTGAAGGTCTCGTGGTAGAGCTTGATGCTGTCCTCGATGATGCGGTAGGCATCTTCGCGGCCCAGAAACTGCTCCACCGTCACCTGCTTGTGCTCCAGGGCTTTGTAGTCTTCGAAGAAGCGGCGCATTTCCAGCAGCGTGTGCGGGGGCAGGTCGGCAATGTCGTTGTAGTGGTTGACGGAGATGTCGTTGGCGGCCACGGCAATGATTTTGTCGTCTTCCTCGTCGCCGTCAATCATCTGCATCACGCCGATGACCTTGGCATCGACCAGGCACATGGGCACGATGTCGACCGAGCAGATAACGAGGATGTCGAGCGGGTCCTTGTCGTCGCAGTAGGTTTGGGGAATGAAGCCGTAGGCGGCCGGGTAGTGCACGGCCGAGAACAGCACGCGGTCCAGCTTGAGCATGCCGCTGTCCTTGTCCAGCTCGTACTTGCCTTTCGAGCCTTTCGGAATCTCGATGATACCGTTTACCACCGCCGGAGCGCCTGCGCCGCGCTCTACATCGTGCCAGGGGTTAAAATGAGCCATTGTGTTTATTACTGAGAAGTGTGAATGTTGATTTTTGGGGTTTAGTTTTTTTCTCGCCTGTCATCCTGAGCCTGCGAAGGACCTTATGCCAGCTGAACGACAATCGTAACAACGACTTGTTCTGCCGTGATAAGGTCCTTCGCAGGCTCAGGATGACAGGTGGAAAAGGATAACCAAGCAAGAAAACCTGCTATTTAAGAACTTCGAGCAGGGGCGTGCCGGTGCAGCCGTTGGGCTCCTGAATGTGCAGGAAGCGCGCCAGCGTGGCCGCCGCGTCCGTCACCTTGGCCACCACGCTCGACTCGCCGTGCTTGACGTGCCAGCCCCAGAATACGAGGGGCACGTGGGTGTCGTAGTTGTTCAGCGAGCCGTGGGTGGTGCCCTTGGTCACGGGGTAGGCGTACGATTCGAGCCAGCCGGGCTGCAGCACCACCATCACGTCGCCGCTGCGGCCGGGGAAGAAGCCGTTTTCGAGGTACATCAGCATGCCGCTTTCCCAGTGCGACTTCTGCAGATCGTCGGCGGAGATGGCGCGGTTGACGCCGCTGAGCGACACGGCAATGTCAACCACTTCGTCCTGCACCTTGCGCAGGTCAAGATTTTTCTGGGCAATGAGCGGGCGGTTGAGGTACACCTGCTGGTTCTCGTAGCTCAGCACCCACTGCCCGGCCCCGTGCCGGCGGGTGAGGGCCTGCTGGATGGAGTCGCGCATCAGGGCCGGGCCCACCGAGCCGGCGGGCAGCTTGTGCAGGCGCATAAAGTCGGGCGAGTTGGCCGCGCCGTGGTCGGCCGAGAGGAACACCAGCGTCTGGCCCTTGCCCACGGTTTTGTCGAGGTACTGCAGCAGGCGGGCAATGTCCTGGTCGAGGCGCAGGTAGGTGTCCTCGGTTTCGATGGCGCTGGTGCCGAACTGGTGGCCCACGTAGTCGGTCGAGCTGAAGCTCAGGGTCAGAAAGTCGGTTTGGCCGCGCTGGCCCAGCTGCTCGGCCCGGACGGCTTCGAGGGCGAAGTCCAGAGTGAGCGAGTTGCCGAAGGGCGTGGAGCGGATCAGATCCAGGTTGCGGGGCGTGGCCACGGGGGCCTTTTCGCCCTCGGCCTTCAGCGCGCCCTTCACCGCCACGGGGGCCGCGGCGCTCAGCGCCGGCAGATCATGCGGAAACACCGGCTTGGCTTCCCCTTTGAAGGCCGCTTCCCAGGCCACGTCGTCGGCCGAGCTTTCGGTGTACTGCCCGATGGGCAGCAGCGTCGTCCAGGGCTGGTCGAGGTACTTCGCGGCCCGCTGCTCGCCGTTGAATTTGCTCACCCACTCGGGCAGGGTTTCCTGGTAGTAGGTGCTGCTGATGAAGGCGCCGTTGGAGCCGTCGTACCAGTAGGCGGCGTTGGCGGCGTGGCCGGCGGGCAGGATGGAGCCCCGGTCCTTGATGCAGACGCCGATGACCTTGCTCTGAAAGTTGGTGGCCAGCCGCAGCTCGTCGGTGATGGTGCTGGTGAGCATGTAGCGCGGCGACATCTGCCCCGCCGCGGCCGTGCCGCCCACGGCCTGCACGGTTTTGTCCTCGGTCACGTAGGTGCCCCGGCCGGTTTCGCGCCTAAACCAGTTGTTGCCCACGATGCCGTGCATGGAGGGCGTGGTGCCGGTGTAGAGGCTGGCGTGGCCGGGCCCGGTGTAGGTGGGCACGTAGTTGAAGTGGGTGTTTTCGTAGCTGAAGCCTTCGCCCAGCAGGCGCCGGAAGCCGCCGGTGCCGTACTTGCTCCAGTAGCGGTAGAGGTAGTCGTAGCGCATCTGGTCGACCACGATGCCCACCACCAGCTTGGGCCGGCTCAGGGGCGCGGCTTTCTTCTGCCCGAAGGCAGGCGCGGCCAGCACGGCCGCCAGCAGGAGAAACAGGCTCTTTTTCAAATCAGTAGCACGGTTAGGTCGGGCGCCGGCGGCGAACCGGCCAGGGCGGGGGCAAAGGTAACAGCCCGCATCCGGAATTCGGGTGCCGACCGCCAAAATAGCCGGGCCGGCAACCCTGCCGGCTACCGCACGTCATGCAGAGACGCCGCCGAAGCATCCCACGGGCAGTCGTTGTTGGAAAAAGAACGTCATGCTGAGCGCAGGCGTAGCCGGAGCCGAAGCATCTCGCTCGCTTCGTTAGGCTACTCCTTTAAAATCGTCTATCATCCTTCAGCTGTCCTTCGCTTTGCTCA
Organism: Hymenobacter algoricola; assembly: GCF_039539525.1. Classification (NCBI taxonomy): domain Bacteria; kingdom Pseudomonadati; phylum Bacteroidota; class Cytophagia; order Cytophagales; family Hymenobacteraceae; genus Hymenobacter; species Hymenobacter algoricola. The sequence goes on from NZ_BAABDH010000107.1 coordinate 40,190, forward strand.
GGATGACAGACGTATCTGGGTTGCCGTCCCAACAGCAGCCCGCGGGATGCTTCGGCTGCGCGTTGCTGCGCTCAGCATGACGTTCGTTTCTACTTCCCCCCTCTTCCTGCCCCATGCCTACTCCTGCCCTGCCCTACGCCCTGATCTTCGACATGGACGGCGTGCTCATCGACAACACGCCCTACCAGGCCCGGGCCTTCCAGCTGCTGTTCCGCGACCTGGGCCTGAGTACCAACGCCCGGCAGCTGCTGCGCCGCCTGAACGGGATGCCGGCCTCGAACATTCTCAAGACGGTCTTCACCAACCCCGTACCCGACAAGCAGCTCAAGGAGTACGCCGCCCAGCGCGAGTTTCTGTACCGCACGCTGTACTGGGACAAGCGCCGGGAAGCCGCCGGCCTCTCGAAGTTTCTGCAGGCGGCCCGCGACGCGGGCTTCAAGCTCGGGCTGGGCACGGGCTCGGCCGCCGACACCATCAGCTACATCCTCGACCACCTGGACCTGCGCCGCTTCTTCGACGTGGTCGTGGGCAAAGACGACGTGGACAAGGGCAAGCCCCACCCCGACACGTTCCGGGTAGCCGCCCAAAAGCTGGGGGTGCCGCCCGAGCGGTGCGTGGTGTTTGAGGACGCCCTGCTCGGCGAGCAGGCCGCCTACAAGGCCGGCATGCGCTGCATTGCCCTGAGCACCGGCCTCAAGCCCGCCCAGTTTCAGGCTCCGATGGCCGTGTTCAAGGACTTTACCACCCTCACGCCCCGCTTGGTACTGGAGCTGCTCGACCAGCACCCCAGGGCGCCCCGACCGAGCAAGGAGCTGGCCGGGCGCGCCTACAGCCAGCTTCGGTAAAACGAGGGGAGAGACGCGACACTCGTTCGATGCCCCGGCAAAGGTAAACCGGCCGGATGCAGCAGCGTCCGGCCGGTTTACCTTTGCCGGGGCATCGAGTATGTACTGGAAGGGGGTTAGGAAGGGGGCATTTGTTTATCGTTTGTCATCCTGAACCGCTCGGCCACTGCCGCGGGGCCGGCAGGCGGGAGTGCAGGGCAAGGCCGGACGGCGGACGGCGCATCAGGGCCGGGGCCGTACGGCCAAGGCCAGCGCTGATTATAGATTTTCGGCGGAGTCAAAATCCATAATCAGCGCTAGGGGAGCCCGGGCTGGTGATAGATTTTTGGCGGGGTCAAAATTTATAACCAGCTCTGGGCCGGACGTTGTATCTTGAGTGGCTGACCCGCCGTCGGGTAGCCGGAAGAACAGCGCCATGCGAAAGCCCACCCGAGGAGTAAGTGCCGCCGATACGCCGCTGGAAGGCAGAGTGCGCGCCTATTGGGGACTCACGCAGGGGGAGCTGGGGCGGCTGCTGGGCGTGTCGCAGGCGCAGCTCGCCAACGATGTGGCGGGCACCCGCCCCTTGCCCCCTGATGCCTCCTACCGCCTGCGCATGCTGGGCCGGCTGCTGCCCGAGCCCGGGGCGCCCGAGCCCGCGCCCCCACCCCCGGACCGCGCCCCGCTGGAAGCCCGCCTGATCATCTGCCTCGACCAGGCCCGCCGCCTGCGCTTTCGCCTGAGCCACGAGCTGCCCGCCCGGGCCCGGCCCGCCATTCACCGGCTGGCCCACGCCGCGAGCCTGCCCGCCGCGCTGGCCGCCACCGAAACCGACGCGCCCCTGCCCCCGCGCAAGCTCGAAGACCGGCAGGCCGAGCTGACGCTGCTGCACAACGCGGCCCTGACCGAGCTGGAAGACCGCAGCGGCCCGGGGCCGGTAGCGCTGCTGCGCGCCCGCCTGGCCGGGCTGCTGGCCGAAGCCGGGGCCCTGACCAAGGCCCTGGCCGCGCCCCCACCGGGCCCCGATTATTTTTAGCGCCCAACTGCTTGTAAATTAAGCCCGTCCTAATATCTTAGAATCGTAATTTTCACTAACCCTTTACCCCCTTTTATCATGGCGTACTCTATTGACCAACTGGCCACCAAGGCCGACTGCGACCGGGTGCTGGTGCCCCTGACGCAGAAACGCGACGAGGCGGCCAACCGCAAGTCGAACCTGGCCTTCCGGCTGCAAACCTTCGGTGACCCGGCCGCCCGCGCCGCCGAAATCACGCGCCTGAGCCGCCGCATCAGCGACGCGCAGGCCGACCTGCCCGGCATGACCGAGGGCCGCGAAAAGCGCCGGGTGGAAGACGAGCTGTCTACCTACATCAAGCGCCGCAACCAGTTCATCAACCAGAATGAGGAGCAGGGTACTGATGACCGGGTGATGCTGGAGTTTGAGGTGGCTACCGCCACGCAGACCCACGACGAAGCCGTGGGCCTCGTCGGGCTGGTACAGGTCCGCAAGGATTCGCTGCCCGCCTAAGCTTTCGGCCAGGGCCGCCGCACCAGCCGCGGCCCCGGCTTTTTCCGCTATCCGTACGCCTATTGCAACTTAGAAGAAACGCCCCACCTGCCTCGCGGCGGGTGGGGCGTTTCGATTTTTGGGGGCGCGCCTCCGGCTCCAAGCTGCCGGTCGGACCGCCGGAAGCGGGCCGACCGGTGGCCGCCAGGGTGAGACCACGCCAACGACGGCCGGACGTGACCGGTCGGACCGCTTCAAGCGGTCCGACCGGTGGCCGCATGCTGACGTCGCGCAGTTGAGACCGTTCTTACGACGACCGGTCGGACGGCTGAAAAAGCCGTCCGACCGGGGTTACTGGCCCATGACGTATTCCGGGGGAATCATATTCTCTGCTTCGCGCCGGAACAACTCAGAGGATTGTGGTAAATCAATCAGTCCGTGCGCAACGGCTTGGTTGCACAGGCTACCACTGCGCAGTCCGGCGTAGTCGCGGTACGAGGAGGAGGGCCAGTCTTCCAGGCGGCCAACCAGGCCGGCCCGCACCGGATTTTGATGGATGTAACGAAAGCAGGTGCGCAGATATGCTTCATCAGCGGCCAACGGCTGCGCTTTGGTTTTTGCCTGAAATAACGAACCGGTACGCTTTCGGTCCTGGTTTACGCCTTGGGTATAGGAGCTGAGAGCCGTTCCCACCCCTCTGTACAGTGGATGTATCGTCTGCGGCGTTTCAAGCGGGCACAGTAGCAGATGAAAATGATTCGGCATCAGGCAATACGCTAGCAGCTCACTGTGCGGGACAATGTGTTGACGCACTTTGCGCAGAAAGTACAGGTAATTAGCCGGCTCAAAAAAAACCGTCTCCCGGTTGTTGCCCCGGTTATAGACGTGGTAAGGCTGTTGGGGTACAAACTGCATAGCTTAAAGCTACCCATTCTCCGGATTTCCCCACCGGTCGGACGGCTCTTCGCCGTCCGACCGGTCGCCGACAGCACGGACCCGCTCCCACTGCCTTGTCACGCGTCGGCGCCCGGCGACCGGTCCGACGGCTGAAAAAGCCGTCGGACCGGAATATTCTAGCCGAAAAAAGGCCCGCCTCCTTCCGGAAGCGGGCCTTTTCGATAAGCAATGAGCCGGTGCTTAGCCGCGGCTGGCCGCCAGGGCTTCGGCCCCCCCCACGATTTCGAGAATCTCGGTGGTGATGGCCGCCTGACGCGTGCGGTTGTAAGTTAACTTGAGCGACTTGAGCAGCTCGCCGGCGTTTTCGGTGGCCTTGTCCATGGCCGTCATGCGGGCGCCGTGCTCCGAGGCGTTGCTTTCCAGCACCGCCTTGTAGAGCTGCACCTTCAGCGACTGGGGAATCAGGGTCTGCACGATTTCCTCCTTCGAAGGCTCGAAGAGGTAGTCCACGTTCGAGGTGGCCGTGGTCGTCACGGGTGCTTCGGCGGGAACCAACGGCAACAGCTGCTCGGCCCGTACCACCTGGGTGGCCACGTTCTTGAACTCGTTGTAGACCATCGTCACCTCGTCGTACTGCCCGGTGCGGAAGCCTTCCATGGCCTGCTCGGCGGCTTCGCGAACCGTATCGAACGAGAGTTTGCCGAACACGTGGGTGTAGTTGCCCAGCATCGGACCGCGCTTCGAGAAGTACTCGTGGGCGCGCTTGCCGATAGCCAGCACCGTGATGGCACCGGCCGCCGACTGCGCCGCGTAGCGCTGCGCAATCAGCGCATTGACCCCCTTGAAGATGTTGCTGTTGAAAGCCCCGGCCAGGCCGCGGTCGGAGGTAATGGCAATGATCAGCACCCGGCGCACCTCGCGCTGAGCGGTGTAGTCACTCTCCATCTCCTCGCCGACCTGGGCGGTCAGGTTGCTCAGAATGCTGTTGAGCCGCTGGGCATAAGGGCGCATGCGCAGGATGTTGTCCTGGGCGCGCCGCAGCTTGGCCGCCGCCACCATCTTCATGGCTTTGGTGATCTGCTGCGTGCTTTGCACCGATACAATGCGGTTGCGGACTTCTTTTAAGCTAGCCATTTTTATTGAGCTACAAGCTGTAAGCTACAAGCTGCAAGCTGCAATTTGACGTCAGAACATCAGCTTGCAGCTTGCGGCTTGCGGCTTATAGCTTATTTCGAAGAATATACCGCCGACAGGTCTTTGGCGACCTGACGGATGGCACCCGTAATCTCGTCGTCGAGCTTACCGGCTTTCAGCGCCTTGAGCGCCTCGGGGTGACGCGACTGCATCACCTGGCGGAACTCGGTTTCGAACTCCCGCACCTTGTTTACCGGCACCTGGTCGAGCAGACCGTTGGTGGCGGCGTAGATGATAGCGACCTGGTCTTCCACCTTCACGGGCGAGAACTGGGGCTGCTTCAGAATTTCGAGGTTGCGACGGCCGCGCTCAATGGTGAGCTTGGTCGAGGCGTCGAGGTCGGAGCCGAACTTGGCGAAGGCTTCCAGCTCGCGGAACTGGGCCTGGTCGAGCTTCAGCGTACCGGCCACCTTCTTCATCGACTTGATCTGGGCGTTGCCCCCCACGCGCGATACCGAGATACCCACGTTGATGGCGGGACGAACACCGGAGTTGAAGAGGTTGGTTTCGAGGAAGATCTGCCCGTCCGTAATCGAAATTACGTTGGTCGGGATATACGCCGAAACGTCACCGGCCTGGGTTTCGATAATCGGCAGGGCCGTCAGCGAGCCGCCCCCTTTCACCATGTGGCGAATGGAGTCGGGCAAATCGTTCATGTCGGCCGCAATCGTGTCGGACGCATTGATCTTCGCGGCCCGCTCGAGCAGGCGGCTGTGCAGGTAGAATACGTCACCTGGGTAAGCCTCGCGTCCGGGAGGACGACGCAGCAGCAGCGACACCTCGCGGTAGGCCACGGCCTGCTTCGACAAGTCGTCGTAGACCACGAGAGCCGGACGACCCGTATCGCGGAAGAACTCGCCGATGGCGGCACCCGTGAAGGGAGCAAAGAACTGCATCGGGGCCGGGTCGCCGGCGGTGGCGGCCACTACTACCGTGTAATCCATAGCGCCGCCCTTAGTCAGCGACTGCACGATCTGGGCCACGGTGGAGGCTTTCTGGCCTACGGCTACGTAGATGCAGAAAACCGGCTCGCCGCGCTCGAAGAACTCGCGCTGGTTCAGGATGGCGTCAAGGGCTACCGTCGACTTACCCGTCTGCCGGTCGCCGATGATCAGCTCGCGCTGGCCCCGGCCGATTGGAATCATGGCGTCGATAGCCTTGATACCGGTCTGCATGGGCTCGGTTACGGGCTGCCGGAAGATTACGCCGGGAGCCTTACGCTCCAGGGGCATCTCGTAAGTGTCGCCGGCAATCGGGCCACGGCCGTCGATAGGCTGGCCCAGCGTGTTGACCACGCGGCCGATGATGCCTTCGCCGACTTTGATGGAAGCAATCTTGTTGGTGCGCTTTACCGTGGCGCCCTCGCGGATTTCGCTGTAGTCGCCGAGCATTACGGCGCCTACGTTGTCTTCCTCGAGGTTCAGCACCAGGGCCTGCAGGCCATTTTCAAATTCGATCAGCTCCCCCGCCTGAGCGTTGCTCAGGCCGTAGATGCGGGCTACACCGTCGCCAACCTGAAGCACCGTACCAACCTCTTCGAGTTCGGCTTCGGTCTTAAAGTTGGACAGCTGCTCCCGCAGGATGGCGGATACTTCATCCGGACGTACGTCTGCCATGTTGTTAATTGATATGGTGTTGGTAGGGGTTCTCTTTGAAGCTGTTGCGCAGCTTGCGCAAGCTGTTGCGCACCGATTCGTCGAGCTGACGGTCGCCCACGCGCAGGATGAAGCCGCCGATGAGCGACTCATCAACCGTTTCCTGCAGGGTTACGTTCTCGAGGCCCGACTGCCGGCGCACGATGGTATTCAGTTCCTCGCGCAGGGCGGGGGCCAGCGGGGCGGCGGTAGTCACCTGGGCTACCTGCATGCCGCGCAGCACGTCGTACTGGCTCTGAAACTCGGTGGCTACCCACTCCAGGGCGCTTTCGCGGTTGTGCTGGGTCACGATGGAGAAGAACTTCTCCGTCATGTCCGTCACTTTGCCGCCAAAGATTGCCTGGAGAATGGCCAGCTTCTTATCGTGCTTCACGATGGGGTTGCGCAGCAACAGGCGCAGGTCGCGGTTCTGCTCCAGCGTGGTGCGGAACAGATCCATGTCGGCCTTTACCTGCTCCAGCGTCCCACGCTCCTCGGCCAGGTCCAGCAGGGACTTGGCGTAGCGGGAGGCAACTCGTTGTTCAGACATTGGTTTTGAGCTGCAAGCTGTAAGCTACAAGCTGCAAGATTTTTGGCCGACGGAACGTCAGCTTGAGGCTTGGAGCTTGGAGCTGGCAGCTTAGTTTAATTTGACATCCTTCAGGTACGAGTCCACGAGCTGCTGCTGCGAGCCGGCGTCGGCCAGCTCCCGGCGCAGGATGCGCTCAGCAATGTCGATGGAAAGCTTGGCGGCCGTGTTTTTCACTTCCGTCAGGGCCGAGTTCTTCTCGTTCTGAATGGCTTCGCGGGCCTGCATGATCATGCGGCTGCCTTCTTCGGTCGCTTTGTTCTTGGCCTGCTCGATGAGCTGGTTGGCCATGTGCGAAGCTTCCTGCATCATCTTGTCGCGCTCCAGGCGGGCTTCCGAAATCAGCTTTTCGTTGCCGGCTTTCAGCTGCTGCATTTCCAGCTTGGCCTGGTCGGCCATGCGCAGGGCGCTTTCGATAGAGTCTTCGCGCTCCTTGAGGGAGAGCAGGATGGGCTTCCAGGCGAACTTGGCCAACAGGAACAGCACGGTGAGGAAAATCACCAGCTGCCAGAAGATCAGGCCAAATTCCGGGGTTATGAGTTCCATACGGGGGAATTAGGTATTGAGCAGTGAGAGTTGAGAAGCAGCAAGTTAGCCGGGACCTGACAGGCCAAGCCAGCCTTGCGCCACGCAAGACGAAGTACTGACTACTTCCTTTCGAAAAACCAAGACAGCCCGCTGCGCCGTGCGCCGAAGCGATGCGCAGCGGGCTGCCTCAGCAACGCCCCTAGCCTTTCAGGTTGAACGAAATCAGCAGGCAAACTACGACGGCGAACAAGCCCAGACCTTCGATCAGAGCGGCTACAATCAGCATAGCAGTCTGGATTTTGCCGGAAGCCTCAGGCTGGCGGCCGATGGCCTCCATGGCGCTACCACCGATACGGCCGATGCCCAGACCAACGCCCAGAGCCACCAGACCAGCACCGATACCGGCACCCATTACAGCCAGACCAACAGAATTCGCAACCTGCAACAACAGAGAAAGAAGCATAAAACAGAAATTTGAGAGAAATGAAAAACAGAAAAAATCGGGTGAGAAAAGCTTAGTGCGCGTGGGCCGGCTCAGCGCCGTCGCCGCCGCCCATCTGCATGTCGGCGTCGTGGTGGTCTTCTACCGCGCCGCCAATGTACATGGCCGTCAGCAGCGTGAAGATGTACGCCTGCAGGATGGCCACCAGCAGCTCGAGCACGTTGATGAACAAACCGAACGCCAGCGAAACCGGCGCCAGCGCCACGCTTTTGAAGATGAAGATCAGGCTGATAAAGCTCAGGATAACGATGTGGCCGGCCGTGATGTTGGCAAACAGACGAATCATCAGCGAGAAGGGCTTTACCACCACGCCAATCAGTTCCACCGGAATCATGATCGGGAGCAGGGCCTTCGGTACGCCGGGCGTGGCGAAGATGTGGGCCCAGTAGTTCTTGTTGGACGATGCCAGGGTGATGATCAGCGTCAGCACGGCCATGGTGAAGGTCACGGCGATGTTGCCGGTCAGGTTAGCGGCACCCGGCATCAGGCCCAGCAGGTTGTTGAACCAGATAAAGAAGAACACGGTGAGCAAATACGGCATGTAGCGCTCGTACTTGGGGCCGATGGACTTCTTGGCCACTTCATCCCGGATGAAGGTGATGATGACTTCGAAGAACGACTGGATGCCCGAGGGCGCCTTGCCGTGGTTGCGGCGGTAGCCGCGGGCTACGGCGGTGAACACCAGCAGCAGCAGCACGGCGCTCAGCAGCAGGGAGGCCACGTTTTTGGTAATCGAAAAATCGTATACCTTGCCGCCGTCTTCGGCGACCAGGTGCTCGTGCTCCAGCTTCAGACCGTTGTAGGCCTGGCCGTGGGCCAGGTTCGAAGAAGAAAAAGCGCTCAGGCCCTTGGCCGGCTGGTAGGCGATGACGGGCAGCGGCAACGTCAGGTGGGTGCCGTGGGCCTCGTTGCCGAAGGTGGCAAAGTGCCACTCGTGCGAGTCGCCGATGTGGTGCAGAATCATCTCCCCGGGGTTGAAAGCCTCCTCTTGGGTAGCTTCAGCCGTGGTAGCTGGTTCAGAAGCAAAAACGGGAAGCGAAAGAATACAGAAGAGAGCTATCAGTAAGCGCTTCATTCAGTGGGGATTAAGGTAAAATTCGCAAAACCTTCATTCGGAGCCTTCGCCCGGTTTTGAAAACGGGCGCAAGTTACTCAGGATAGCCCAGATTTCAAACCCGGCAAAGAGAAAATACAATAGGAAGAAGCTTCCCAGGAAGGTCCAGGTGCCGCGGCCTTCCTGCGCCCCGCCCTTATACAGGTAGATCATCACCAGGCCGATAGAGAGCAGCAGGCGCGTGACCATCCCCCCGAAGAAGGCGACCATAAACCCGTCGGGGTTGGCTTTCAGCAGCAGGGCCGTCAGCCAGTAGGTCAGGGCCGTCAGCACGGCGAAGAAGCCGAAGATGGAGTAGGCCAGCGGGTGAATAACGGCCGCGCCGTATTGCAGCTGCAGGCCATACATAATGGCCCACACGATGACGGAGAAAACGAGCAGGGAACGGAGAAAAACGGCCACGGAAGAATTATTCGTTACGCGACACGCCGCGGATGATCTGATACGTAGCCGCAATGAGCCCGAAGACCATCAGGCCCAGGGTAAACCACGGCCGGTCGGTGTGGTAGTGCTCGTCGAGCCTGAGGCCGCCCCAGGTGCATAAGCCGATGATGGCCAGCATCTGAAAGCCCAGGCCCGAGTATTTGGCGAAGCTGCGCAGGCGGCTGGAGTCGTCGGATTTGTTGGGTGGTGGAACGTCGGCGGCCATAGCTCGGGCAGTTTGGGGGTGCGAAAGTATTGATTTTCGGCGCAGTAGCCTACGATTGCCCGCAGGTTTTGGCTAAACCTGCGGACCGCGGCCCTGGGGCGCCGTACCTGGAGCGCCGACGCGGCGGCGGAAAAACCGTAATTTTACTCACCGAGCTACGTTAGACGACTGCACGCGCCGCCCGAACGAACGAATCGGCGGACGACCCGCGTTTGATTTTTGCAACTTGGGGTCCTGACTACTATTCTGTTTTGACAAAATATCCGCTTTCCCGTCTGCTCTACGTGCCCGTGCTGCTGCTGCTGGCCGCCGCCGTGGGCGCGTGCTCCTCGGAGCGCAAGTCCATCATCGGGCACGGCTACGAGAATATTGTAGCCCGCGACAACGGCTTCTTCCTGGCCCGCGAAAAGCTGCGCGCCACCGAAACCACGCTCTACGCGGCCCGCGTGAACGACTACAACCGCGTGCTGCCCCTGTTTCCGACCCTGGACGACGCCACCGTGGGCCGCGTGACGGCCGACCTGGACGACATCATCAAAAAGGCGTCGTTGCCCATTCAGCACCGCCCCGGCTCCGACTGGACCGACGACAGCTACCTGCTCATCGGCAAGGCGCGCTACTATAAGAAGGAGTATGAGGACGCGGGCAAGACGTTTAAGTACGTCAACACCACCAGCAAGGACGCCAACGCCAAGCACGAGGCGCTGATCTGGCTGATGCGCACTTTTCTGGCCACCAAGGAGCTGGAAAACGCCGCCGCCGTATCCGATTTGCTGGACAAAGAGCAGGGCACCGGCCAGAATGCCCGGGAGCTGTTCCTGACCCGGGCCGAGTACTTTCTGCTGACCGGCGACCAGCCCAAGGCCATTGAGAACCTGACCAAGGCCCTGCCCTACATCACGCCCAAGAATGAGTTGTCGCGCACGCGCTACATCCTGGCCCAGCTCTACCAGGCCAACAACCAGGATAAGGCGGCCTATGCCCAGCTCAACCAGATTCTGAAGCGCAACCCGCCCTACGAGCTGGACTTCTTTGCCAAGCTGATGCTGGGCCAGGTGTCAGACCTGAACAACCAGGACAAGGCCCGGCTGGATAAGTACTTTGCCAAGCTGCTCAAGGACACCAAGAACAAGGAGTACCGCGACAAAATCTACTACGAAATGGCGCGGCTGGAGTACCGGCAGCAGCGCTACGACAATTCGTTGGTCCTGCTGCGGACCTCGGCCCGGGTGGCTACTTCCAACAAGGCCCAGAAGTCCTACACCTACCTGCTGGCGGGACGCATCTACTACGAGAACCTGCAGAAATACCGGCTGGCGGCGGCCTACTACGACAGCACCGTGCAGAATATGCCCCGGGAAGCGCCCGAGTATGCGGCCACCGCCGAGCGCAGCCTGGTGCTGAAGGATTTTGCCAAGCAGATTACCATTATTGACACCCAGGACAGCCTGCAAACCCTGGCCCGACTCGATACGGCCACCCTGCGCCGCCGCCTGACCGACTATGCCGTGGCCGAGCTGGCGGCCCGAAAAAAGGAAGAGGAGCGCCTGGCGGCCCTGGTGGCCCGGCAGGCCCAGCAGCAGCAGACGGCCAGCAGCAACGCCACCTCCGCCTTCGGCACGGCTAACTTCGACCCGCTGGCCGCCGCCAACAGCGGCACCGGCGCCGTGTGGTACTTCGACAACCCGACTTCGCTGGCCGTGGCCCGGGCCGACTTTATCCGCAAGTGGGGCGACCGGCAGCTGACCGACAACTGGCGCGTGGTAAGCCAAACGAGTTCTTCGCCCGTTTCCAACCAGGGCGGCAACGTGCCGGTTTCGATAGCCGGCGCGGGCAGCACCAGCGTGAATCCGGCTACCGGCGCGGCGGGTACCGCCGCGCCGGTAGACCCGGCGGCGCAGGTGCAGGGCCTGGTAGCCGGCTACCGGAGCAACCTGCCCCTGACGGCGCCGCAGCTGCAAGCGTCGCAGAAACAGGTTGAGGAGGCGCTGTTTGCGCTGGGCGGCATCTACAACCAGCAGCTGCGGGAGCCGGTGCAGGCGACTGAAACCTACGAGAAGCTCGTAACGCGCTTTCCGGCCGGCGTGCATTCGCCCGAAACGTACTACAGCCTTTACCTGCTCTACAAGGAGCAGGGCAATGCCAAGGGCGAAGCCTACGCCGAGAAGCTGCGCCAGGAATACCCGAACTCGTCGTATGCGCGCCTGGTGGCCGATCCGGAATACCTGCGCCGCACTTCACTGGCCAACGCCCAGGTCGGAATACTGCTGGACTCGGCTTTCACCTTCTACAAGAAGCAGGAGTTCACCAAGGCTACCGCCGTGCTGGCCCGGGCCAAAAAGCAGCACCCGGTGAATGACCTCAACGACCGGACCTCGTTTCTGAGCACCCTCATCACCATCCGCACCAAGCCCCCGGTGGTAGCGCGGGCGGCAGTAGACCAGTTTCGCAAGGAGTATCCCGAAAGTCCGCTCGGCGGGCAGGCGCAGAACCTGCTGGTCAGCTACAAGCGCTACGAGGAAGGCCAGATTGCGGGAGCCCTGGCTTCTACCGATAAGCCGGTCATTTCCGTATTCCGCCCCGGGGAAATCGACAACCGGATGCGCATCTTCTATTCCGCTGAGGAGTCGCCGGCCAGCAAGGTGCCCTTGCCCCCTGCGCCGACGGCCCCGGTTCCTACCCCGGCCAAGCCGGGCGCGGCTCCGGTTCCGGGCGCACTGAAGGCCCCGGCAGCATCGGCACCCAAGTCGGCGACTACCCCGGCCCCTACGCCGGCCACGCCGACTCCAGCTGCCCCGGCCGCCGACCTTGCGCCCGCTTCACCTCCGCCTCCTGCTGGCAAGCCGGCTACGGCCTACACGGCCAATTCGGCGGCCGGCCACGCGGTAGTGCTGGCCTTCCCGAAAGGCGCCGCCCCGCTGCAGGATCTGCCGGCCGGGCTGAGCGCCTACAACAGCCGCTACTTCAAAGCCAGCAATCTGCAGGTGCAGCAGTTGGTGCTCGGCGACAGTCTGGACCTGGTGGTGGTGCAGTCTTTGCCGGGCGCCAAGGTGGCCCAGAACTACGCGCTGAAGCTGCGCGGCCCCCAGTCGCCGCTGAGCCGGCTGCGGGGCGCGGGTTACCAAACGCTGATAATTGGTATTGATAACCTCCCGCTGTTGCTGCAAAGCAAGGACGTCGAAGAGTATCAGCGCTTCTACCAGAAGACCTACTCCAAATAATTCCGGAAGCGGGCTGCTGCGCATACTCGTCCGGGGAAGCGCAGCCCGGCCCTTCTGACTCATACCTGCATACATGGCTTACCCTGCCACTAAAACGAAATCTTCTTCCCGCAAACCCCAGCGCCCGGGCCGGTTCACGGCTTTTACCCGCACCCTGTGGCTGCTTTTCGGCGGCGGCGTGCTGGGAGCCATCCTGTACGTGCTGGCTGTGAGCATCAACTTTCTGGGGCTGTTCGGGCGGATGCCCAACCTGAAAACGCTGGAAAACCCGAAGAGTGAGCTGGCGTCGGAAGTGTACTCGGCCGACGGCGCGCTGATGGGCAAGTACTTCCACGAAAACCGCACCCCGGCCGAGTACGAGGACCTGCCCCAGCACCTGATCGACGCCCTGATTGCCACCGAGGACTCGCGCTTTGAGCAGCACTCCGGCATCGACGCCAAAGCCACCGGCCGCGTGGCCGCGGGGCTGGTTACGGGCGGCAGCGGCGGGGGCGGCTCCACGCTCACCCAGCAGCTGGCCAAAGTGCTGTTTCGCACCCGCGGCGACCTGAACGACGGCACGCTGAACAAGGTCCCGGGAGTGCGCATGCTCGTTACCAAGACCAAGGAGTGGATTCTGGCCGTGCGGCTGGAGCGCAACTACACCAAGCGCGAAATCCTGCGCATGTACCTGAACACCAACGATTACGGCTCCAATGCCTTTGGCATCAACACGGCTTCCAAAACCTTCTTCAACAAGAAGCCCAAGGACCTGACCGTGTCCGAAGCGGCCACGCTGGTCGGGGTGCTCAACGCCCCGTCGCGGTTCAGCCCCAAGTTCAACCCCGACCGCTCCAAGCGCCGCCGCAACTGGGTGCTGCTGCAGATGAACAAGTACGGCTACCTGCCGGAAGCCTCGCTGCGGGCCGACACGCTGAAGCCCATCAAGCTCGACTACAGCGTGGAAAACCAGAACGAAGGCATTGCGCCCTACTTCCGCGTGGAGGTGAGCAAGATGCTCAAGGCCTGGGCCAAGGAAACCGACCACGACCTGTACGCCGACGGCCTGAAAATCTACACCACGATTGACTCGCGGATGCAGAAGTACGCCGAATCGGCCCTGGCCGAGCACATGAAGCTGCAGCAGAAATGGTTTGATGCCCACTGGAAAGGCCAGCAGCCCTGGCGCGACGAAACCGGCAAAGTCATTCCCAACTTCATTGCTACCTCCATCCGCCGGACGGAGCGCTACAAGTCCCTGAACAACCGCTTCGATGGCAACAAGGACTCCATCAACTACTACCTGCGCAAGAAGTATAAGATGACGGTTTTCTCGTGGCAGGGCGAGAAGGAGATGGTGATGTCGCCGCTGGATTCCCTGGCCTACTACAAGCGGTACCTGCAGGCCGGCTTTATGGCCATGAACCCGCTCAACGGCCAGATCAAGGCCTGGGTGGGCGGCACCAACTACAAGTACTTCAAGTACGACCACGTGAAGCAGGGACGCCGCCAGCCCGGCTCCACGTTCAAGCCGATTGTGTACACGGCCGCCATCGACCAGGGCTACTCGCCCTGCTACCAGCGCCCCGACGTAGCTACCACGTTTCCGGCCGTAGCGGGCCGCGAGTCCTACACGCCCAAGAACTTTGAGGGCGGCTTCTCGGGCCGCACCTTCACGCTGCGGCAGGCGCTGGCCCGCTCCATGAACTCCATTACGGCCTGGGTGGTGCAGAAAGTAGGCCCCGAAACCGTGGTGCAGTATGCCAAGCGCCTCGGCATCACCTCCCCCATCGAAGCTGTGCCCGCCGTGGGCTTCGGCTCCAGCGACGTGAGCATGTTTGAGCTCTGCGGCGCCTACGGCACTTTCGTCAACAAGGGCGTGTGGACCGGCCCGATGATGGTGACGCGCATCGAAGACAAGAACGGCAACGTGCTGCGCGAGTTCGTACCCCAGACCAAGGAAGCCCTGAGCGAGGAAACGGCTTACCTGATGACCTACATGCTGCAGGCTTCCACCACCGAACCCGGCGGCACCTCGGTCATTTTGAAAACGGGCTTTAAGTTTCCCTACGAAATGGGAGGCAAAACCGGTACCACCAGCAACTACTCCGACGCCTGGTTTATGGGCATCACACCCGATCTGGTCTGCGGCATGTGGGTGGGCGGCGAAGACCGCAGCATTCACTTCCGCACCGGCGCCTACGGCCAGGGGGCCCGGCTGGCCCTGCCCATCTACGGCGTGTTTATGCGCAAGGTGTACGCCGACAAGGGCATTGGCATCAGCACCGCACCCTTCCCCAAGCCGACGCAGCCGCTCAGCATCGAAATTGACTGCAGCCGCTACTACGGCGGCCAGCGCGACACGATTCCCTACGACCAGAAGCTCAACCAGACCGACCTGCAGGACCTGGACGACCAGGATATTTAAGTCGACTCTTCGGGCGCAAATTGCCGGTGGCAGGTGTTCTACACCTGCCACTTTTTGTTTCTTTACCCCGGCCGGCCCGCGCGACCGAACAAATGCGGCCGGCCTGAGTACTCACAGCATCATCCGCGACTTACCCCCTCTATGGCCGCCAACGCCCAGCTCCAGGAGCAAATCCGCCAGCTGCCCCACCAGCCCGGCATCTACAAGTTCTTCGACGACGAAGGCATTATCTACGTCGGCAAGGCCATCGACCTGCGCAAGCGGGTGAGCAGCTACTTCACCAAGCAGGACCACAACAAGAAAACCCAGCAGCTGGTCAAGACTATCCGGCGCATTGAGTTTACCATCGTCAACAGTGAGTCCGACGCCTTTCTGCTCGAAAACAACCTTATCAAGCAGAACCAGCCCAAGTACAACATCCTGCTCAAGGACGGCAAGACCTACCCCTACCTGTGCGTCACCAACGAGCGGTTCCCGCGCGTGCTGCCCACCCGCCAGAAGATCAACGACGGCTCGCGCTACTACGGCCCCTACGCCAACCTGACGGCCATGAACGTGATACTGGAGCTGATCCGGGCCCTGTATCCGCTGCGCACGTGCACCTATAACCTCTCGCCCGAAAACGTAGCGGCCGGCAAGTTCAAGGTCTGCCTCGAATACCACCTCGGCAACTGCAAAGGCCCCTGCGAAGGCCAGCAGGATGAGGAAACCTACAGCCAGTACATTCAGCAGATCCGCAACATCCTCAGCGGCAATCTGACCGTGCCCAAAGCGTATTTCCGCGAGCGAATGATGGCCGCCGCCCAGGACCAGCAGTACGAGCTGGCCCACACCCTCAAGCAGAAGCTCGACCGTCTCGATGACTTTCAGGCCAAGTCCACGGTCGTCAATGCGGCGCTGTCTAACATCGACGTATTCAGCATCGCCTCCAATGAGAAGCTGGCCTTCATCAACTATCTGAAGGTGATGAACGGCTCCATTATCCTTACTCAGTCTGTCGAGCTGCAGAAAAAGCTCGATGAAACCGACGCCGAAGTTCTGGCCCCGATGATCATGCAGATGCGGGACGAGTTTGAAAGCCAGTCGCGGGAAATACTGGTCAATACCGAAATCGGCGGCCTGCCGCTGCCCGGCGTCACGGTCACGGTGCCGCAGATCGGGGATAAGCGTAAGCTGCTGGAAGTATCGCTCAAAAACGTGCTCTACCTGCGCAAGGAGAAGGAAAGCATGAACGACCGGTCCAAGGACGTCAACGAGGTGCGCATCATGGAAGGCATCAAGCGCGACCTGCGCCTCACGGAGCTGCCCAAGCACATCGAATGCTTCGACAACTCCAACTTCCAGGGCGACAACCCGGTGGCCGCCATGGTGTGTTTTCGCAACGCCAAGCCCAGCAAGAAGGACTACCGCCACTACCACATCAAAACCGTCATCGGCCCCAACGACTTCGACTCGATGTATGAAGTCGTCACGCGCCGCTACCGCCGCCTGGTGGACGAAGGCGCCTCCCTGCCCCAGCTGATCATCGTCGATGGCGGCAAGGGCCAGCTCAGCATGGCGGTGAAGGCCATCAAAGACCTCAACCTATGGGGGCAGATGGCCATCATCGGCATTGCCAAGCGCCTGGAGGAAATCTACGTGCCCAACGACCCGCTACCGCTTTATATCGATAAGAAGAGTGAGTCCCTGCGCCTGTTTCAGCGCATGCGCGACGAGGTCCACCGCTTCGGTATCACCTTCCACCGCAGCCGCCGGGATGCCGCCACGCTCAAAACCGAGCTAACCGACGTCAAAGGCCTGGGCCCCGTCACCGCTGACAAGCTGCTGACCAAATTCAAGTCGGTGAAGAAAATCAGGGAGCTGACCGAAGCCGAGCTGATCGAGGAAGTCGGCAAAGCCAAGGCTCGTATCCTACTCACCTATTTCAGCGAGCAGGAAGCCGCAGCTCCTTCCTCGCCGGAATAGCCCGGAAACGAGCAACAAAAAGCCCCGGCCATTACGGCCGGGGCTTTTTTGTTGCTTATCAGTCAACCTGAAACCGAGTAGGGCTAGAAGCTCCAGAGGTTGTACTCGTACTCGATCAGGTCGGAAGCGGCCTGCTGCGAAGCCAGGATACCTTGCTGCTGCCCGCCATAGATTTCGTCCAGACGCGAGTCGTTTGGGTTGGAAACCTTCACGATATACGAGTTGAACAGCCACAGCTCGAAAGCATCTGCTAGGTTCTTGTGCTGCGCATCGTTCTGCGAGTTGAACCAGATGGCCTTATCCGGATTGGCCCGGAAAACGCGCACCAGGTCGCTGTACTTGAACGTGCCGATTGGCTTCTCAATGCCCGAGGTATTGGAGCCCAGCGTCGAAGGAACCAGCAGCGTTACGGTTTTGATGTCGTGATACATCCGCGACCGTTTCTTGTCGAAGATCATATCCTCTTTCAATTCCATCTGGAACAGGTCCTTATACCGGTACTCGTAGCTCGGCGGCGCCACCGGCTTTTTAGGAGCTGCCGCCACCTTCTTGCCTTTGGCCGTCTTCTTGGTGCCCCAGTCGTCGGCGGCATCATCGCTGAAGCCGGCCGCTTTCTCCTCGTCGCTCAAGCCCGCGCTGGCTTCGGCATACGACATGTTGCCGGAAACCTCCGTGGAAGTGTAGGTACTCGTCAGCGAGTCATTCTTGTAAGCCTGCAGCTCACCGCGCTTTACCGCTTCCAGAATCACCCGGCTGATTTCCTTGCCTTCCGAAAACATCGGCTTGTTTTGCTTCTCCCGAAGGTCAACCGCGCGCCAGATCGTCTTCCGGAACATGATGTCCGAGTTCGGAATCGGGCGGTACGAGCCGTTGCTGCTCGCGGTGGTGGCTTGTTCCTGGGCCGACGCTGCCACCGACAGCATCATGGAGGCCGTCATGGCGGCGAAAGAAAGGAATTTGTTCATACCCTGGTAATCAAAAAAGCGCATCGGTTAGTTCAGCAGCGTAACGCTTAGATCAGCGGAATATTGAACTGCTTGGATACTTTTACTTCTTCCTGCTGATCCTGGAAGTTCAGGCGCTTAACTTCCTTTACTTCGATGTACAAACGGTCACCTTCACGGCCCGAGTTTACTACGTCATTCAGGTTAGCTTCCGGACCGTTGATGGTACGCGTCGGCATGGCCGGGCGCTTACCCCGCACGAGGGTCACTTCGTAGCGGGTTACCCGGTAGCGGGCGTCATCGGGCAGGAAGGTGGCGAAGCCAGCATCGGGAATAGCCTTCAGGCTCATGTTGCGGACGGCCGTGATGGGCGTACCCTGCTTTTCGTTGGCCGGGCGGCCACCAACCCAGCACTGAATATCAGGCTTGGGAATCGGGCGAACCTGGAACGTCTGCGAGCCAATGGCATTGCCGCCGCTGCTCACGTTCAGCGTTACTTCGCGCGAGTTTGGCACCAGCGTTACGTCACCCAGCTTTGAGCCCTGAATAACCGAAGCGCCGGAAGCACCGAAGCTCGGCTTATACTGAGCGCCCAAGGCCGGAACCTGCACGCTGAGCTTGTTACCGCACTTGAAATACAGCGCCTGCACCGAAGCCGACTGAATCTGCATTACAGGCTTGGTAATCGTGTAAGGCACCGACACTTTAAAGGTTGTGTCCCGGCCATTCTGCTTGAAGCGAATACTACCCGTCCACTGCGCTTTCGCGTTGCCGGAAGCATCGAAAGACCCCGGGCGGGCCGTAAATTCCACCTTGCCCTTACCGTCTGGCCCCACTGACAGCGGGCTGCCGTTCAGCGTCATCGAAGGATTCAGACCCGAGGCCGAAGCCGTCAGGAACAGCTCAGCTTTGTATTTGGTACCAGCAGCCACGGTGTTCGACTCAGCACTGGCGAAGGCGCCTACTTTGTCAAATACGATGATGTTGCCACCAACCTTGGCCGACTGCGCGGCCAGAGCATCCGACTCATACTTCAGTACCTCGGCCTCTTTCTGCGACAGAACAGCCAGAGCGGCTACCAGAGGCGTGTTTTCAAAGTTCAGTTCGGCGAAGTTCTTGTTCTTCTGCTCAGGCTCCATGATGCTTTTGTCATCCTTAGCATCCAGGGCCAAAGGTGCTGCACCAGGAACAAACTGCTTGATGTAATCAGCGTACTTGTTCAGCTCATCCTTCATGGCGTAAGCTGCGCCGTTCTTGGTGCCCCCCAACATGGTAATGGCCACCTTGTCTTCGGCACTCATGTTCTTGTACTCGTTCTTGCCTTTGGTGTTCTCCGTGGCCGTTACAAGCTTGTCCCGAACGTCGCGCAGATAGGTCACCATCTGCTGGGTGCGCGCCCGGATGTCTTCGCTTTGCTTCAATACGGCGACGTCTTTGGGCGTATTGCGGTTCTTCACGACCTGCGCCTGAATACCCTTTACCGTGCCGTCGTTGGCCTTGGACACCTTTTCGTTGATACCGAAGAGGCTGTCATCCAAAAACTTGAACTTGAGCAGAATTGCTGAATTTACTTGTAGGGCAAGAAGGGCCGTCAGTACCAGGTACATCATGCCGATCATTTTTTGCCGTGGAGTCTCTTTTCCTCCCGCCATCGTGTTCTTTCCTAGTCGATAAAATTATTGGACAGAAACGTTCAGTGCTTTGCTGCCAGCCTTAGCTGGTAGCGCGCATGGCGTTTAGCATGTTGCCGTACACGCGGTTCAACGAACCCAGGTTGCCGGTCAACTGTGTTACTTCCTGTTTGAACTGCTCGGTTTCTTTGCCCGCCTCGGTCAGGTTTTCCATAGCCTGGCTGAGCGTACCGTAGAACTTGTTCATGGACTTCAGGTGCGTGTTGGCATCCTGCAGCTCCATTTCGTACACTGCGTTCAGAGCGCCCAGGTTCTTGGTCACGTTCTGCACTTGCTGGTGGTACTCACGGGCATCCGACGTAGCGTCCGACATTGCTCCGATAGCCTGAGCCGTCTGCGCGTAAGCCTCATTGATACGCTCCAAAGACTGAGCAGCCGAGCGAACCTTCGTCGTGTACTCCTCCGTGGCATTGGTGGCGTCACCCAGCGAAGAAAGCTGCTGCGTGGTGGTGCTCAAGCGATTCAGACCCTGACCCAGCGAAGCAATGGCCTCAGGAGTCACGTTGGCATCCTTCAGCATGTCGTCCAGCTTGCGGGTCAAGCCCTGGCTGTTGTTAGCGGCCAAGCTGTTGCTGCTCGTGGAAGGGTCGTAGCCTTCCGACAGCTCCGGGTAAACCAGCGACCAATCCGTTTCCTTGCCTCTGGGCTCGAAAGCACTGAGAAAGAAGATCAAAGCTTCGGTTCCTAGGCCGATCATCAGCATTAGGTCAGCACCTTTCCAGTGCAGGATTTTAAACAAAGCCCCGATAATTACGACTGCTGCCCCGATGCCATACACCTTGGGCATAATCACGTCATACATGAAGCTACCGCCTTTTGCTGCCATTTTACTTGAGTTGAAAGAATTGGATTGGTTGAAGAAACTAAAAGCTGTTGGGAAGCGGGAATTTAATGGCTGCCAGAGGCAAGGTTAGTTCAGTGCGGTGTTGGTGCCCTCACCAATCTGAATCATAGCGGTCCGGAAACCGATATAAGAACGGGCGGAGTCCTGGTATTCAAAATTACGGGAGCCGGTTTCCAAGAAGTAGGAAATATCCTTCCACGAACCGCCACGGACTACTTTGCGCGGCTCGTTATCATCGGGATTGGTTGGGTTCATGTCCCACACAACGGGTACGGAGGCTTCCATGTAAGCATCATCACACCACTCAGCTACATTGCCTGACATGTCGTACAAGCCAAAGTCGTTCGGGAAGAAGGAGCCTACTGGAGCCGTATAAGCGTAGCCGTCGCTGGCGTAGTCGCCGCGGCCGGGCTTGAAGTTAGCGAGCATGCAGCCTTTCGAGTTACGAAGGTAAGGGCCGCCCCAAGGATATGTTGCCAAGTTACGGCCGCCACGGGCAGCATACTCCCATTCAGCCTCGGAAGGCAGACGGAAGTTCGGAGTCGGGGCAATCCCCGCCTCTTCGTTGGCGCCATTCTTGTTTTTGGTACGCCAGTTACAGAAGTACTTTGCCGCGAACCAGTCAACGCCCACCACAGGATAGTCGTCAAAGGCCGGGTGCGTATAATAGTATTCCATCAGTGGGTCGCCCATGTGGTACGTAAAGTCACGCACCCAAACGGTCGTATCAGGATACAGCTCGGTCATGACATACTCTTCGCCAAGTACATCGATCGAGTCCTGCCGGATGGCGTTCATAAACTGGCGATACTCATTATTGGTAATCTCAGTCTCGTCCATGTAGAAGCCGGCAATAGTTACCTGCTTGTTCATGTTCACCATCGAAGCCGAGATATCCTGGTCCGTCTGCCCCATGTGAAATGTTCCACCGGGACAAGGCACCATTCCGAAAGGAACCTCCTGCGGGTTAAACTCAGGACGGTCTTCCGCCCCGACCAGGTCGCCCTGCGGTCCTTTACCAAAACCACAGCCCCCCAGGAACAGCGCCGAAAGGGCTAAGAGAGGCAATACGAGTAACTTGTTCATGTCAAGAAAGAAAAGACTATTCAGGCGGCGATACCCGAAGATTACAATTTAACGAGCCCGCAAATCTAGTGAATCTTACGTTCGTCCGCAAACCTATCGTTCAATACCGTCCAACTGTCTACGAACTAGACGAGTTCCCGGTTGAACGAAGAACGAAGACGACTTAGTACAACCCCACCACAATTCCAGTCCGCACGTAATCAGGTAGTCGAAATGCCTTGTAACAGGCTGTTGTTTAGAAGCTATAGCGAGGAGTGCGAACAGCTGGACGAGTAGCCAGACCGGGTTTGGGCAAACGATAGGAAAGCATAATCTCATGCGAACTCACAGCAAGCGCATCTTGATTAAATGCAATAAAGTCAAAGGCGTAGCCAAACCGCAGAGCGTTGTCTTTAGCAAAGCTCATGCCTAAAAGGCCCGTGAATGACTCATCATAACGGTAGCCCAGGCCACCCCAGAACTTGTCATCAAAGGTAGCACGGGCTCCAACCTCGTACGAATTGTTTTTGAAAGTAAATTTATTGTTGTCACTAAACTTTCCTGGCATCACCAGCTTAGCAATAACTGTTGGTGTGACGATAACAGAGGAGCTTGCCTCGATATTGTAGCCAGCGGTAAAATACGCGTGGTTTTCAGCCAATATACTAGCTGTTGTAGGGCTGCCAAGGGCTTCACTCTTGAAAGCATACTGGGAACGTAGCAGGTTGTTGACGCTGAGTCCAGCGTACAGTTTATCCGATTCGTACCAAACCCCCGCCCCCAAATCAAACTTACTATCGGAGCTTGGCAGAGGCACTTTAGGATCATTGGGGTCAAGCGCCCGATGGGTGCCTTCCCCGAAGCGGTTCATTACGCCCTGAATACCTAATCCGAGCTTACCAGCGCCTACTTTCAGGTGCTTGGAATAAGACAGCTGCACATTGGTAGCTTTCCGGACAGCTATTTCATCCTGATAAACGTGAAAGCCAATACCGCCACCGATAGCAGCCACGGGCAAAGAGCCGGATAAAACCACCGTTTTAGGTGAGCCACCGGCGTCAAAAGAAGCCCCGTAGCCAGCATACTGATATCTACCGATAAGGGTGACATCCCCTTGGCCTTTTATTCCGGCATACGCTGGGTTCAGATACATCCCATTGAAGCCGTAGTGGCTAAACTGAGGCTGCTGCTGTGCCAGGGCTGAACCGGCAACTACCGATAGCAGGAAGGTGGCGAGTAGAGTTCCCTTCATAGAAGCGACTTAGCGGGTGGTTTGTTACGCGTTGGGGTGGGCAACACAAGGTATCCAAATGTATGGAAAAAACCCTCTGCAACAAATACACAAAAAAACTAGCCGATCTACTCCGTAAGGATACAACTGCCACTTTCCCCCGCTAAGCGCTCTGCTTGCCGCTGGCCTTCTTCTCTTTATTGGTTTCCAGATTGTGATGATAGCGGATATACGCTTCGATAGCCCCCGTCATGGAAGGAGCGTTGGGCTGGGGGGCTTCTATATCCAGTTCTAAGCCAGCATCCAGCACGGCCTTAGCCGTGGTAGGACCAAAAGCCGCTATGCGAGTTCCATCCTGCTCAAAATCAGGGAAGTTGATGAAAAGCGAACTGATGCCGGAAGGGCTGAAGAAAGCCAGGCAATCGTACTTCACGTCCGTCAGATCTGATAGGTCGCTGGCAACGGTACGATAGATGACGGCCTCCGTAAACTTAAAGTTATTGGCCCGCATGAACTCCGGAATATCATCCTTTCGGATGTCCGAGCAAGGGTATAAAAACTTCTCGGTTTTGTGTTTTTTGATGACGTCGAACAAATCGGCGGCGGTGCGCTGGCCCACAAACAGCTTGCGCTTACGCAGCACGATGTACTTCTGCAGATAGTTGGCAGTCTGCTCCGAAATGCAGAAATACTTCATTTCCGCCGGCATTTCCAGCTTAGCTTCCTGGCAAATACGGAAGAAGTGGTCGACAGCATTGCGGCTGGTGAAAATGATGGCGGTGTGCTCCGCAATGTTGACTTTCTCTTTCCGAAAGTCCTTGTAGGAAACCGGGTCAACTTGAATAAACTCCCTGAAGTCGACTTTGATGCCGTATTTCTCGGCAATAGTAAAGTAGGGAGATACGTCGGTGGTCGGCTTCGGCTGGGTCACCAGAATGCTGCAGATGCGTTTCGCGTGCCGGCCCGTGCCCGGTTTATCTTTGCTCTCGGACATAAAATCAAAAAAAGGGTAAGTCTCGGGCGATAGGACGTTCGTTGGAAAATTATCAGCCAATGGGCTGATAACCGGGCATTAGTAGGTAAAAACGATCAATTTCAACAAAATGACCAACGGAATCACTTCCGTGGCGCAAAGGTAAGAAAACAAATGCAGATTTAGTAAGGAGCTCCGTCGGTGCAGCGTACGGGCGATGCGCAGTACGGTGCCAACCAACATCAAGGAAACCACCCCATTGGATACCCACAATACCGTCTCGGGTAGAGTTTGATTTAGTCCTAAGTACAGCAGCATAACTACGGGCAGGAACAGCCCCATAAACAAGATGGTCCGCACAAACTCCCGGTACTGTACCATCACAAGGAAGGTGACGTCAAAAATATAGCCCATCAGCTCCAGAAACAGGTATTTCCCCAGCACAAACCCCGCTACCAGCCCCGCGTACAGCAGTACCCGCAGCACAATAGCGGACTCTGGCACGTCAAAAAGGCGGCGCAGGATGACGATGGTCTGGATGTTGGTATGGATAGCTACCAGCAGCAAGGCAAAGGACAAGGCAAAGGCCAGGACCAGCAGCAGATTCAGCCAGGTTATGGTGGGCTTGGTCAGAAAGTCCTGGTCGTTGGCCTGTTTGCTCCACAAGCCCTCAAACTGATAGATACGTGCAAAGCCCGGCTGGTAAGCCGCCCGGATACCACCGTAGAGCAGCCCGATAAGGAGCAGAAAGCACAAAAATACGTTCTGCCCCTGATGGCCTCGTGGGCGCGGCTGCGCGAGCAACGGAGTGACTTTTTTACCCGGCTGAGTAGCAGCAGTTACGACGGCGTTGGTGAACGAAGCCAGATTCGGCGGTATCTCGGGCTGCCACACGCACAACAGGTGGGGCCCCACCCGCTGCGCCGGGGGAAGCAGCCTAGCGACATCTACCGTGTAGGAAGCCGGGCTACGTGCCGTGAAGACCAGCCTGTTGTCCAGAAACAGGCTCAGGTCTTTCCGGGCAGCGAAAGTAATGGACAGCGGGCGGCCGGGCCGGATAGTTATCCACTGGTAATAAGCCTGCGCCGGACTATGATAATCGGGCAGATACAGGATCAGGCTGTTGCGCGGAGCGTCGTAGATCAGCCAATCGGCGGAAAGGCCGCCACGGGGCGCCAGGGGCAACGGCCGGTACTCCGCGGCCCGGGTTGAACGGCTGCAAAACAGCATTCCGGCCAGGAAGAGCAGCAAAATAAGGAAGCGGACCCCGTTCATTGTCTTCCGCAGCATGGGTACTACTAGTTAGAAGCGCTGCTATGAGGCAACGCGCTGCTGAGCACTGCGGCTCTGGTACACGCCCAGAAAGATGCTTAGCACCAGGGAAAACGCAACCAGGCCCGTAATCAGCCAGGTGTTGCCGATGGCAGCAAAGTTGATGACGAACAGGATAACTACCAGGTTGAGCAGCCCGAGCAGCATGACGGTGCTGATCTGCTGGAATCCCATGGCCAGAATGCGGTGGTGAACGTGGTTTTTGTCGGGTGCAAATGGTGAACGGCCGGCCATCATGCGCACGATAAAGACGCGCAGCGTGTCGAACAGGGGCACAAACAGGACACCAATGGCCACCGACGGCGACGACGAAGCGAAGGGCTGGCCAACTTTCAATCCCATTTCGATGAACTGAATGGTCAGAATAGAGACTATAAAGCCGCAGACCAACGAGCCAGTGTCGCCCATAAAAATACTGGCCCGGTGGAAGTTATAGCGCAGGAAGCCCAGCATACCGCCAATCAGGCACACGGAAACAAACACGTAGTTGCCGTAGCTGGCGCCCCCGTAGCGCAGGAAGTAGTAGCCGTAGGTGGTGGTGATAATCAGGACAATGGTACCGGCCAGCCCATCCAGCCCGTCGATCAGGTTGATGGCGTTGGTGATGCCGACAATGGCCAGGAAGGTGAAGGCGTAGCTGATGCCGACGGGCAGCTCATGGATGCCGAGAATTCCCTGAAAGCTGGTCACGCGCACATCGGCCATAATCATCACGATACCAGTGGCCAGTAGCTGACCCACAAACTTTTTGGCCACGGAGATGCTGACCAGATCGTCTTTCAGGCCCACGAAGAACAGCACGATGCAGCCCGCCAGCAGCTGCTGGATGCCGTTGCTGAGGTCGGCAAAGATGGTCAGCGACGACATGAAGCCCGCAAACACGGCCACGCCCCCCAAACGGGGCGTCAGCGACTCATGCACGGTCCGCACGTTGGGCGTGTCGAGCATGTTTTTCAGGTGGGCAATATAGATGATGGATGGCACTGCAAACAGCGCCACCAGAAATGCCCAGAGAAAGGACAACCCCAACTGAATTCCGATTGGATTCATACGTATCGGCTCAAAATTAAGCAAATATGCCCGAGAATTCGAGTTCTGCAGGCCGTTTGCGAGTCAATGCCTAACTGTGCAGCACACCTGCACGGTCGAGCAAGGAAATGTGGATTAGGTTAGCGGGTACAATGGAATCGGGCACGAAGATGTACTTCTTATCGAATATCTGCGGGCCGTGGTAATAGCTTACCCAGTACTGGTTGTTGAGGTGAAACAAATCCGGGTCGATAGGTTCAATGGGCACGGCCGTCTGGGGTTCTACTTCCATAATGACATGCCGCAAGGTCGAAGTCCGCACGGTTTCGCCATCCTCGCGGGTGCCGTAGCCATTGGAACTGACTATGACGTTGCGGAGCGGAAAAGCGTTGTGATTGAGCAGATAAACCTGCCATATCTGCTTGCCTTCGTCGGTAGCCACGGGCTCGTCGGGAACTATGGCAACGGATACGCCTTCAACCGGATCAAATGTGATGTCGTCTTTCATGCCTGCTTAACCTATGAGCGTTGCATCGAGCAGAGTAGCCAGATGCCGCAGCAGTTTTTCTTCGACCTCCGGTAGCGGCACCGCCCGCCCCAGCTCCTGCTGCAGGGAGGTGACGGCTTTGTCGGTGATGCCACAGGGCACAATGTGTCCGAAATACGAGAGGTCGGGGTTTATGTTGAAGGCCAGGCCGTGCATGGTCACCCAGCGGCTGCACTTGACGCCCATCGCGCAGATTTTGCGCGGATTGGTGGCGGCCTCCTCAAACCCCAGCCAAACCCCGGTAAGCCCCGGAATCCGGCCCGCACTCAGGCCGTAGTCGGCCAGCGTCAGGATAACGGCTTCTTCGAGCACGCGCAGGTAGCGGTGAATGTCGGTGAAGAAGTTGTCGAGGTCCAGGATGGGATACCCAACCAGCTGCCCCGGGCCGTGGTAGGTGATGTCGCCGCCCCGGTTGATGCGGTGGTAGGTAGCGCCGTGCGCCGCCAGGCCGGCGTCATCCAGCAGCAGATGCTCGGGCTTGCCGCTTTTCCCCAGCGTATACACGTGCGGATGCTGGCAGAGCAGCAGAACGTTGGGCGTAGACTCCGGTAGCCGGCCGGCTTCGGCCGCCTGCCGGTTGCGGGTTTTGACAGCCACCGCAGCGGCCAGCAGCTGTTCCTGATAGGCCCAGGCAGCTTCATAGTCGGTGAGGCCGAGCTTTTCAACCCGAATCTGCCGGTTCTGCCCCGCCTCCCGGGCGGCGGGCGTCAGGCTGCTGGCAGCAGCGGGCGGCATTACGCAGGAGGGAAGAAGGGTCATGGCAGCATTCTGATGAACCCAAAACGGCGGGTATGAGCAGCTTCCGGCTCGGGTAAGACTGCCCGGAAAACGCGCAAAGGTACTAGATTTAGCTCCAACCTCCATCCGTGTACCGCTTCGCTCCTCACCTATGGCTTCCAGTGCCCACCTGCTCGGCCACGCCGGCGAAGCTGCCGCGGCGGCTCATCTCGTTGCCCAGGGCTACACCATCGCGCGCCGCAACTACCGCTACCGGCGGGCCGAGGTCGACCTTATTGCCCAGCGCGGAGCCGAGCTGCTCGTATTCGTGGAAGTAAAAGCGCGCTCTTCAGCGCAGTTTGGGCATCCGGAGGAGTTCGTGACGGAGCGCAAGCGGCAGCTTTTCCGGCTGGCGGCCGAGCAGTACCAGGAGGAAACCGACTGGCGGGGCGATATCCGCTTCGATATTATAGCCCTGCTCCAGACCCCTGCCGGCCTCCGCCTCGCCCACTTTGAAGATGCATTTTACTAAGGCCCCGACGGTTTATATCTTACCTGAGACCCGGGCGCGGGCGGGAGCCGCAAAAAAGCCCGCTCGGGCAGGAGCGGGTAGCGGCCTCGGCGGCGGGCCGGAAGCTTACTTCTTGGCGCCCGGCCGGTCGGTTACGCTGTCCCGCTTGTCGTACTTGTCTTTTTCGTACACCATCACGCCGTTGCGGTTGTACTCCTTGAGCAGCGCCGGCGCCGGCACCTCGGGCTCGTAGCCCGACTCGCCGTACTGGTACACGTAGCGGCGGCGGTCCTTGGTGTTGCGGAAGCCCCAGTACCGGGTCCACTCACCGACTTTCTTGCCGTTTTCAAACTGGCCTTCCCACTCCCGCTTGCCGTTCTCGTTGAAGCTCACGTAGTCGCCTTCAATCTTACCCTCGGCGTAGGGAATAACTTCTTTGAGGCGCTTTTTGTCGTTGGCGTAGAAGCTCACCTGCGCGTCGCGGGGGAAGCCCATTTCGTAGTGGTTCTTGCTCAGCAGCACGTTGTCCTTGCCGAACTTCTCCCAGCGCAGATGGCGGGTACCCAGGGCAAAAAAGCCGGTTTCGATGACTTTACCACCCTGCATCTTCTTGTAGGGGCCGTGCAGAACCTTGGCCGTGGCCGGGTCCAGCTCTTCGGTGGTTTTGAAAACCTTCCGCTTCTTGGCGTCGAAGAAGTAGCGGGCCGGGGCAAAGTCATTGGGCTGCTGGAAGGTGCGCAGATAATGGAAGGTTTCGATAACCTGGTTACGTCCCTTGGGACCATACTTGGTAAATCCCTTCTTGATTCTCTCGCCGAGGAAGATGTTCTTTTTCTTCTTCTTGTTGCGCTGCGCAACCTTCTCCTTTTCCTTGGCGGCCTTTTCCTGCTCCTTGGTCAGCACTACCTTATTGGTTGCCAGGGAAGGCGCACCCGTGGTGTCGCGGGCCGTGGTGAGGGAGTCGCGCACGACCGTACCGGCCAGGCTCTGATCAGGCTTGCTGTTAAATGAAACGGTCTTTTTGGAGCAGGCCCCGGCGGCCAGCAGCAAGACCGTAAGCAGCAAAAGAAGCGGACGAAGTGGGCGCATCAACGGAATAAGGCGAATTCGTAAGGTCGAACGTAAAGATATAGGGATTTGGTGCCCGGGCAGCGCAGGCCCGAGCTGGGGAAGCAGCGAAATGGCGCGGGACCGGGGTTCTTCCCGGTAGCTATACCGGCGCGCTTCACCCGGCCGGCCAGCCGCCGAAAACAGAAAACCCCGGCGGCCTGCCGGCTGCCGGGGTTTTCCTTATCTGCTTTATACACAATGCTACTCAGCCGCCAGCAAATCGGCGCTGCGTTTCACAAAAGCGGTGAGGGCCTCGCCTTTCAGCATGCCCTGGGCCAGCAGGCCCAGATCGAAGGCCTGCCGGGCCAGCTGGGCGCCAGCTTCGCCCTCGGCATTCAGCACGCGCTGGGCCACGGGGTGGTTGGCATTGATGCTCACCGTGTAGCTGTCGGGCAACGAGCCGAACATCTGCATGCCGCCGCCGCCGCCAGTGCGCTGCATGTCCTTCATGCGGCGCATGAACTCGGGCAGCGTGATGATAACCGGCGCATCCTGGGGCGAAAGGGCCTCGACCAACACGTGCATCTGCTCGTTGCTGATGGCCTTGGTGAACAGCTCCTGCAGGCGGGTCTTGTCGTCGTCGCTGAGCACGCTCTCGGCGGCCTCATCCTTGTCGATGAGCTTGCTGGCAGTCTCGGCATCTACGCGCTTGAAGGTGGTTTTCTCCAGCTTCTGCTCCAACTGTCCGATAAAGTGCGAGTCCAGCGGGCCGTTGAGGTTGAGCACGTCGTAGCCACGGTCCTGGGCGGCCTGCACGAAGGCGTGCTGGGCCTCGGCGTCGGTGGTGTAGAGGATAACGGTCTGCTCGTCCTTGCTCTTCTGGTTGGCCTGCACAAACTCCTGGTACTCGGGCAGGGTGAAGAACTTGCCCGCCACGTTCTGCACCAGCACGAAGTCCTTGGCCTTCTCGTAGAACTTGTCGTCGGACAGCATGCCGTACTTCACGAACAGGCCGATATCCGACCACTTCTCCTCGTAGCCGGCCCGGTCTTTCCGGTAGAGCTCGGCCAGCTTGTCGCCGACTTTCTTGGTGATGTAGGTATTGATTTTCTTCACCGCCGCATCGGCCTGCAGGAAGCTGCGCGACACGTTCAGCGGAATGTCGGGCGAGTCAATCACGCCGTGCAGCAGCATCAGGAACTCGGGTACCACGTCCTTCACCTCGTCGGTGATGAATACCTGGCGCGAGTAGAGCTGGATTTTGTTGCGCTGAAACTGCAGCTCGTCCTTCACCTTGGGAAAGTACAGGATGCCGGTCAGGTTGAACGGGTAGTCCACGTTGAGGTGAATCCAGAACAGGGGCGGCTCCGAAAACGGGTACAGCTCCTGGTAGAACTTCACGTAGTCCTCGTCGGTGAGCTCGGCGGGCTGCTTGGTCCAGATGGGAGCCGTCTGGTTGATAACCTCGCCCTCGAACTCAATTTCGATGGGCAGGAACTTGCAGTACTTGTTGAGGATGGTGCGCAGGCGGGCCGGCTCCAGAAACTCGTCGGAGTCGGCGGCCACGTGCAGCACGATGTCGGTGCCGCGGTCGGCCTTGTCGGTGGTGTCGAGGGTAAACTCAGTGCTGCCGTCGCAGGTCCAGTGGGCGCCTTTGGTGCCTTCCTGGTAGCTCCGGGAGAAGATTTCGACGTTGTCGGCCACCATAAACGCCGAGTAGAAGCCCATGCCGAACTTACCGATGATCTGGTCCTTGGTGGCCGCGTCCTGCTCCTTGTACTTCTCCACAAACTCGGAGGCCCCGGAGAAGGCAATCTGGTTGATGTACTTCTTGATTTCCTCGGCCGTCATGCCCAGGCCGCGGTCGGCGATGGTGATGGTGCGGGCGTCCTTGTCCACGCTCACCTTCACCTTCAGCTCCCCCAGCTCGCCTTTGAACTCACCCAGCTGGGCCAGGCTGCGGAGCTTCTGGGTGGCGTCTACCGCGTTGGAAACCAGCTCCCGCAGGAAGATTTCGTGGTCGGAGTAGAGGAATTTCTTGATGATGGGGAAGATATTCTCGGTGTGAATCGAGATGCTACCTTTCTCTTGCATAACGCAGGGCCTAAGGGTGATAAAAACAAAAAAACCGGACGAAACGCCAGCCGGCTCAGACTTGGTTCCGTTCGGTTTGGTGCTTCAAAAGCTGTTCCACGCCCGGCGCTCCTGCCAGTTTGACAGCGTTGCCGGTTCTACCGCTGCTCCGCGGCGGTTGTCCCGCCTGCCAACTGCTGCCACTCCTGTTCCAGCATCCCGATGCGGGGCGCCGAGTCGGTGAGCCAATCCAGCGCGGCCAGCGTATCGGAGAAGAACTGCACGTTGGAAGGCGTATAGTGCTGCGCATCGAACATGAGGTGCTCCACCACCAGCACGTTGTGCAGGCTGAGCGGCAAAACCAAGCCGATTTTTTTCACGCCCAGCTCCACAAACTGGGGCAGCCACTGTTCCCCCAGCCACACCTGCTCGTCTATTCCCACCAAGGGCATGTCGGAAGTGTCGGCCAGCCACCTGGTGACTTTGTGCTGCTGGGAGAAGGCGGCCAGGTAGTCAAATGATTTTATAAACTTGTCTAAATCAAGACTGCCCCGCCACTGCCAGCGCAGCAGATTCATAGAATTATCGTATTGAAAATGAAGCGAATCCAGTTGGTAAAGCATGCTCGTCCGGCACCCACTGATAAAGGAGTGAATGTCGGCAAATATACTAAATAGCAGCGTGTTAATAGCCAGCACTTCTACCAACTGCCTGAAACAGTCGACCAGCTACCGAATTACACAGCTCAACATTTAGGCGGCCCGACGAACGGATCCACTTTGTTGCTTCATATTTCCCTCTTCCTTTTTGAAAATATCATTTTTATAACTATTTAAATAAACCGAGTCGCCCTCAACTGACCCTTCGGCCGCTGACCACGATTGTCGGTACACGGTGGCGGGGTGACGGTAGCTGAACTGCCCGCGGCGAAAAACGAAGGACTGCATCAGGAGCCGGGTTAGATGAAAAGCATGGCGTCGGCCGCCGGCAGGCGCTTGCAGGAGGGCCGCAGGAACGCGGCGAAAAGGCGAAAAAACGGCTGCGAGAAGCTATTCATGGCGACGGGAGGAATTAAAGACACCCAATACCACAAAGGTCCGGCACCCGTATTGACTGCAGGTTGCCACGCCGTTACGCTTTTATGAATCGGTCAGCTGGGGCTTCGGAAGACCTGGCTGGAGCAAAAATCCGCTACATTTGCCTCCCCTCTGACTCTGTTGTTGCACATGCGCGCTTTCCGCTCTCATCTGGCTGTTCTGCTGCTCCTGTGCTTCGTGCGGGTGCTGCTGCCGGATGGCTGGGTGCTGAACCTGCACGCCCACGACCACACCACCGAGCTGGCGCCGGCCCGCATCAAAGCGGCCAAGGTGGTTCTGACGGCCAAGCACCAGCACTGCCAGACCCACCATTTCTGTGCCCTGCCCTTCCAGCCCGCCATGGCACTGGAATTCACCCTGTTGCCCGGCTACAGCCGCCCCCGGGCTACGGCGCCCGTTTCGGTCTGGACCAAGATCACGCCCGCCGCCCGGCAGCTGCGCGGCCCGCCCACCCGGGCCTAGGCCTAGCCCCCGCCTGGCGTCCCCGAAGCGCTATCCGGGCCGCGGTGCCGGCTAGTCAGACTGGCTTTTGGCAGCGTCTCAGCTTTTCGGGCAGTTCCTCCTAAACAGCCTTGCCGGGTGTGACGGTAAGCAAACGACGACTCTTGACGCTTGGCAGCCTGGCTGCTGACCTGGTAAGCAAGGCCCGGCCGGTGGCCCCACTCCCCGGACTCCCGGCCGCAGCCGGAGTTCTTCCTTTTCTGCACGGCGACTCCAATGCGCCGCTGCTTCCCCTCCGATTTTTCTGCTGTATGTCCCGATTTTTTCTGGCGGCTCTATCGCTCTTTGTTGCCTGTTCTGCCGCGGCCCAAACCTCTCCGGTTGCTGCGCCGAAAATGAGCCGCGCGGTAGCGGTGCCCGTCACGGGCCGTATTACCGATGGTGCCACCCAGGAGCCTTTGCCCGGCGCCACCGTCCTGTTTCCCGACCTCAAGCAAGCCACGGCCACCGGCGCCGACGGCACCTTCCGGTTCAGCAGCCTGCCCCGGGGTCGGTTTCTGCTGCAGGTGCGGTTTCTGGGCTACAATACCGTGGTGCGCACCGTGGATACGGGCAACCCGCAGACGCTGAACATTGCCCTCACCACGGCGGCTACCGAAATCGGTCAGGTGGTGGTGACCGGCGTTTCGGCCGCCACCGAGATGCGCCGCTCCCCGGTGCCGACCACCGTGATTAACCATACCCGCCTTAGCCAGGCCGCTTCGACCAATGCCGTGGATGCTATTGCCCATACGCCCGGCGTAGCCCAAATTACCACCGGGGCCGGCATCAGCAAGCCCGTTATCCGGGGGCTGGGCGCCAACCGCGTAATTACCCTGAACAACGGCGCCAAGCAGGAAGGCCAGCAGTGGGGCGACGAGCACGGCATCGAAATCGATGAGTACGCCATCGACCGGGTCGAGGTGATTAAGGGCCCCGGCAGCCTGCTCTACGGCTCCGACGGCATGGCCGGCGTCATCAACTTCCTGGCGCCTGACCCGGTGGAAGAAGGCCGGGTACTGGCCTCCGTGGCCACAAACTATCAGACCAACAACCACCTGCAGGGCTATTCGATAATGAATGCCGGCAATAAAAGCGGCTTCAACTGGCTGGTGCGGGGCAGCAGCAAGCTGGCCGGCAACTACCGCAACCGCTACGACGGCCGCGTGTACAACTCTGGCTTTCGGGAGCTGGATGGCAACGGCTACGTGGGCCTGAATAAAAGCTGGGGCTACTCCCACCTCACCGTTTCGTCGTTTAATCAGCGCGTGGGGCTCGTGGAAGGCGAGCGGGACGAAGCCACGGGCCGCTTTCTGAAGCAGGCCGCTTCCGCCGACTCGGTGCTGGGCGTACCCGTGACGGATGCCGACCTGCGCGGCTACGGCCTGGCTGTGCCCCAGCAGCAGATCGGCCATCTGCGCCTGGGTACCGACAACAATTTCATCCTGGGCCAAAGTCGGCTGACGGTGAACCTGGGCTGGCAGCAGAACCTGCGCCGCGAGTTCGGCAACGCCCTCGACCCGGCCGAAACCTCTCTGTTCTTCCAGCTGCGCACCCTCGACTACGCCGTGCGCTACTATCTGCCCGAGCTCAGCGGCTGGAACCTGACGCTGGGCACCAGCGGCATGCAGCAGACCAACGCGAACAAGGGCGTTGAGTTTCTGATTCCGGCTTACCGGCTGTTCGACAACGGCGTGTTTGGGGTGGTGAAAAAGAGCATCGGCCGCCTCGACCTCAGCGGGGGCCTGCGCGAAGACGTGCGCATCATCACCGGCGACGCGCTGTTTCTGGACGTCAATGCCCAGCCCGCCGCCGGCGGTGAGCAAAAGTTTGCGGCTTTCCGGCGCACGTTCCGCAACGTGTCGGGCAGCGTGGGCGGCTCGTTCAGCGCCACCGAGAAGCTGGTGCTGAAGGCCAACGTGTCGCGGGGCTTCCGGGCTCCCAACATTGCGGAGCTGGCTTCCAACGGCAAGCACGAGGGCACTATCCGCTACGAAATCGGCGAAACCAACCTGCGGCCCGAAACCAGCCTGCAGCTCGACGGCGGCGTGAGCTACGCCACCGAGCACGTCAGCCTGAGCCTGGATGCGTTTCGCAACCGCATCCAGAACTACATCTTCCCCAGCCGCCTCGGCGACTCCATCTCGGCCGAGGGCGACCCGGTGTTCCGCTACGGGCAGGGCACGGCCCAGCTGGCCGGCGGCGAAATCAGCCTCGACGTGCACCCCCACCCGCTGGACTGGCTGCACTTCGAAAACTCCTTTTCGATGGTGCGGGCCGTGCAGCTGAATCAGCCTGAGGGCCAGCAATACCTGCCCTTTATTCCCGCCGACCGGCTGCAGTCGGAGCTGCGGGTGAACCTCCGCACGGTGGGCGCTTCGCGGCTGGGCAACCTTTACGCCAAGGCCGGAATCGAGCATACCTTCGCCCAGAACCGCTTTTTCTCGGCCTTCGACACCGAAACCCGCACGGCGGGCTACACGCTGGTAAATGCCGGGCTGGGCTCCGACGTGCAGAGTGCCCGGGGCAAAACGCTGTTTTCGGTGTATCTGGCCGCCAACAACCTGCTCGACGTGGGCTACCAGAGCCACCTGAGCCGGCTGAAGTACGCGGCCTATAATGCGTCGAACGGCCGCTCCGGCGTATTCAACCAGGGCCGCAACGTGAGCGTGAAGATGGTCGTGCCGCTGGCGTTCAACTAAGCCCGGCCGGAGAAAAGCCGGCCGCTCCGGCGTCAGAACTGCTTGCCGGGGCGGAAGCCCTACTTTTACCCACCTTCCACTCGTCGGTAGCCTGCCCCAGGCGATACTGCCGGGCCAACCTGCTTGTGCTATGCGAAGTACCTGCTTTGCCTGCCTCGTTTTTCTGCTCGGGCTGAGTACCCGGCTGCTGGCCCAGACCCGGCCGGTGGCCGACGGCAGCTCCGCCGCGGCTCCGCTGGTCATCGGCCAGACGTTCACCCTGAGCTCGAAGGTGCTGGGCGAAACGCGCCGCATCAACGTGTACCTGCCCGCGGCCTACCAGGATTCGGCTACGCTGCGGCTGCCGGTGCTATACATGCCGGATGGGGGCCTGAAAGAGGACTTTCTGCACGTGGCCGGCCTGCTGCAGGTGCTGACCGGCAACGGCGGCATGCGGCCGTTTATCCTGGTCGGCATCGAAAATACGGCCCGCCGCCGCGACCTGACCGGCCCGACCACCGTGGAGAAGGACAAGAAGATTGCGCCCCGGGTGGGCGGGTCGGCCACGTTCCGGCAGTTTATGCGCACCGAGCTGATGCCGGAGGTGACTAAGCGCTACCGCACCACGGCCGAAAAAGCTATTGTGGGCGAGTCATTGGCGGGCCTGTTCGTGCTGGAAACCCTGCTGCTGGAACCCGACCTGTTCGACACCTACCTGGCCTTCGACCCCAGCCTGTGGTGGAACAACGAGCAGCTGGTGCAGCAGGGCGCCACGCTGCTGGCCAAAAGTAGCCAGCCCAAAACGCTGTACGTGGCCTCCAGCAATGAGCCCGGCATTGTGGAGCCCCTGGCCCGGATGGAGAAAGTGCTGCAGAGCAAGGCGGCCCGGCACCTGCAATGGCATTACGAGCGGATGCCCGGGGAAACCCACGACAGCATCTACCATCCGGCCGCCCTGCGGGCGTTTCGGGTAGTCTTTAAGCCCGGGCAATAGATTTGATTTACCTTTTTGACAATACTGAAAAACGTAGAGCAAATTAATCGATATATTGCTTTACGTTTTTCAGTATTGTCAAAATTGTGAAGCAACACTCTCAGCTGCGTAATGAATATTGTAACAGCGACTAAAACCGGCTTGCTGCCCCGGCTGCGGACCTGGTTTGGGATGAGTCAGGCCGGGCTGGGCCGCTGCCTGGGCCTGAGCAAGGCGATGGTGTCGCAGGTGGAGCGGGGCGTGCGGGGCCTGCCGCTCCGGGCTGCCATGCCGCAGGCCGTCCTCACTCTGGCCCTGCACACCACCGCCCTCGACCCGCCGCCCGAGCCCCTCGACCTGAAGGCCCTGCAGCGGCGGCGGCAGCTCTGCCAGTTGCGCGCCAACGACCTGGCCTTCGAGCTAAGCGGCCTGCTGGAGCGTGCCACCTGGGCGCGGCGGCGGCTGGCGGCCCTGCCGACGCTACGGGCGGCCCTCGCCCCGAATGGGGCCGAGCTGCCCGAGTGGGTAGAAGGCTTTGCCTCGGAGGCCCGCAACGAGCTGGTGCGCAGCGGCACCACCGCCCAGGCCCTGCTGCGGCTGCGGCTGGCGGCCCTCACGGCGGAAGCCGCCGAGGCCGCGCAGGTACTGGCCGCCGCCGGTGCCACCTGAACCAGCCGGCGCCGACGAACAAGCCGAGCAGGGCGTTGTGCCGTACACACTATGCCGCTCGGCCTGCCGCTTTCCATCCTTCTACTCTCATGTCCCACGACCACCACGGACACGCCCACGCTGGTCATCACCACGGCCCGCCCGCCGACGGTAGCTTCGGCCGGGCCTTTGGCTGGGGCATCGTGCTGAACCTGCTGTTTGTAGCGGCCGAGGCCACGGGCGGGCTCTGGGCCCATTCCTCGGCCCTGCTCTCCGACGCCGGCCACAACCTGAGCGACGTACTCAGCCTGGCGCTGGCCTGGGGGGCCACGCGGCTGGCCAGGCGCCGCTCTTCGGCCCGGTATACCTACGGCTACAAGGGCATTACCATTCAGGCGGCCCTGCTCAATGCGGCCTTGCTGTATGCGGCGCTGGGTGGCATTCTATGGGAAACCATTGACCACCTGCGCCACCCCGCGCCGGTAAACGGGCAGCTGGTGATGCTGCTGGCGGGCCTGGGCATTGCCGTGAACGGCTTTACGGCCTGGCTGTTCAGACGCGGGCAGCAGGCCGACGTGAACGTGCGCGGGGCCTACCTGCACATGCTCACCGACGCGCTGGTGTCGGTGGGCGTGGTGGTGGGCGGCGGACTGGTGGTCTGGACCGGCTGGCTCTGGCTCGACCCGG
Organism: Hymenobacter algoricola; assembly: GCF_039539525.1. Classification (NCBI taxonomy): domain Bacteria; kingdom Pseudomonadati; phylum Bacteroidota; class Cytophagia; order Cytophagales; family Hymenobacteraceae; genus Hymenobacter; species Hymenobacter algoricola. The sequence continues at coordinate 77,794 of NZ_BAABDH010000107.1, forward strand.
TCATCAGTCTGGGCATCCTGGCGCTGGTGGCCTACGGCTCCTGGGGCCTGCTGCGCGAAACCGTGCAGCTCAGCCTGCAGGCCGTACCCGCCGGCATCGACCTGGAGAAAGTGCGTGAGTTTCTGCTGGCCCGGCCCGGCGTGCTGCAGGTCCACGACCTGCACGTGTGGCCGCTCAGCACCCAGGAAACGGCCCTGACGGTGCATCTGGTGCGCCCCGGCGGCAGCGGCGACGCCAATGCCTTCCTGCAAACCCTGCAGCACGACCTGGCACACGAGTTCAACATTGGCCACAGCACCGTGCAGATTGAGCAGGATACGCCCGTGCCCGGCCCCCACGGCGGCTGCGCCGCAACCGACGGGGCCTGACTTCACCATCAGCAGAATCTGCTTAATATGCGGCCTCTATCCGTCCGTTACGCTCCGCTGCATGCCCACTCCCACCCTTCCTGACCCCACCGCCAAAACCGCGTCCCTGTTCAGCGCCATCGTCATTGTGGCCTCGCTGGGCTACTTCGTCGATATCTACGACCTGATTCTGTTCAGCATCGTGCGGGTGAAAAGCCTGAACGAGCTGGGCGTGACGGCCGCCGCGGAAGTCACCAACCAGGGCCTGTTCCTGATCAACATGCAGATGGGCGGCATGCTGCTGGGGGGCATTCTGTGGGGCATACTGGGCGACAAGCGCGGGCGGCTGAGTGTGCTGTTCGGCTCCATCCTGCTGTACTCGCTGGCCAATATCGCCAACGGCTTCGTGCAGACCATCGACCAGTACGCCTGGCTGCGGCTCATTGCGGGCATCGGGCTGGCCGGCGAGCTGGGCGCGGGCATTACGCTGGTAGCCGAAACGCTGCCCAAGGAAAAGCGCGGCTACGGCACCATGATTGTGGCCACCGTGGGCGTTTCGGGCGCCATGCTGGCCTACTGGGTGGGCGAAGCGCTGGGCTGGCGCAATGCCTACTTCGTGGGCGGCGGCCTGGGCCTGGCTCTGCTGGCGCTGCGGGTGGGCGTGTACGAGTCGGGCATGTTTGAGCAGACCAAGCAGACCGACGCGCCGCGGGGGCAGTTTCTGAGCCTGTTTACCAACGGCCCACGGCTGGCCCGCTACGTGAAGTGCCTGCTCATTGGCGTACCACTCTGGTTCGTGGTGGGCATTCTGATTACGCTGGCCCCCGAGTTTGGGCGGGAGCTGGGCGTCACCGGGCCGGTAACGGCGGGACTGGCCGTATTCTGGTGCTACTTCGGCCTCGTGTTCGGCGACTTCGCCAGCGGCACCATGAGCCAGCTGCTGCGCAGCCGCAACCGGGCCCTGCAGGTGTTTCTGGGGCTGTGCGGCCTGATGGTGGGCGTGTACCTGTTCGGTACCCGCGGGGTGTCGCCCACCACATTCTATGCCGTCTGCTTTCTGCTGGGGCTGTCGGTGGGGTTCTGGGCCCTGTTCGTGACCGTGGCCGCCGAGCAGTTTGGCACCAACCTGCGGGCCACGGTAGCTACCACGGCGCCCAACTTTGCCCGGGGCTCGGTGGTGCTGCTGGTGCCGCTGTTCAAGGCCCTTACCGGTCCCTTGGGCATGATCGGCAGCGCCATCACCATTGGCCTGGGCTCCCTGCTGATTGCCTTCTGGGCCGTGAGCAATCTGCCCGAGAGCTACGGCCAGGACCTGGACTTTGTGGAAGAGTAAGCTGGCCCGGGTTTGAGCTGTGAAGAACTTTGGGCAGGGCGCGGCGTACACGGCTTCAACCACTCGGTTTTCACCCCACCCCCATGAAAAAGATCCTCGGTCTATTAGCCCTAGTTGCGGCCTCGGCCTTTTCGGCGCAAGCCCAGACCACTCCCACTTCCACGCCGACTACCCCCACCACGCCCGAGCAGCCCGCTGTGCTGACGCCGGCTATGCAGGAGCAGCGCGCCGCCGAAGCCCGCACCGCTTACGACACGCAGAAGCAGCAGACCAACGCCAGTGCCCAGGCCTCGCGGGATACCCGCAACGCCATGAGCGACAGCAAGGCGCAGATGCGCGAGCAGAAAAAGCAGATGCGGGCCCAAAACGAGCAGCTCAAGGCCCAGCGCCGCACCGAAAAAGAAGCCAAGGCCCGCGAAAAAGCGGCCCGCACCCAGATGAAAGAAGAAAAGAAGCGGGCCAAGGAAATGAAGTAATTCACCTGCCCACCCGTCATTCCTGAAAACTCCGGCTTCGGCCGGAGTTTTTTTGTTACCTAGTCATTCCCCTTTTTCACTTTCCCCCTTCTCCTTGCCCGATGGCCGAAAAACCGACCAAGAACACCCCTATGCTTTACCCGTGGCACCACTTCGTGCTGCTGCCCGCCGCCCTCATCCTGGCCGGCTACGGCATTCGCCGCTACCTCGACGTGGCGGGCCACGACGATGAAACGGCCCGCTTATGGTTTACCGTCATGGCCCTGGCCGTGGTCGGCCTGGGCGTGCTGGTGATGCTGCGTCAGCACTACGCCCTGCGGCTGCAGGACCGGCTGCTGCGCCTGGAAGTGCGGCAGCGCTATTTTGAGCTGACCGGCCAGCGTCTGCAGCCCCTGGAAGCCCAGCTCACCCTCAAGCAGATTCTGTCGCTGCGCTTTGCCGGCGACGCCGAGCTGCCGGCGCTGGTACAGGCCGCCATTAAGGAAAACCTTAGCCCCAAAGACATCCAGGCCCGCATTCAGGACTTCCAGTTCGACCACCTGCGCGTTTAAGGTCTTGGGGTCTTGGGGTCTTGGAAACCAAGTTAGGGGGGGCCAGGGCGCTGGGTTTCCCAGGGCAGGATTTTTTCTCCGACTTTTGCGTTACCACCGGCTGGCTCCCCGTCAGCGCCAGCCAACAACTCAAAACCAAGACCTCAAGACCCTAAATCCATGATTCTGTACAACGTTACCACCAGCCTGGACCCGGAAATTGCCGAAGACTGGGTTGCCTACATGCGCGACACGCACATGCCGGAGGTTATGGCCACGGGCTTCTTTCTCAAAAGCCAGCTCTGCCGCCTGCTCAATGAAGAGGACGACGGTATCACCTACGCCTCGCAGTACTACTGCGTGAGCCTGGAGCAGCTCGAAGAGTACCAGACCGTAGCCGCCCCCGTGCTGATTCAGGAGCTGGAAAAGCACTTCGGCGGCCGCTACGTTTCCTTCCGCACCATGCTGGAAGTAGTGGGGTAAGGCGCGCCACCGGTTTGAAAAGGGCTGATTCCGTGCGGAGCAGCCCTTTTTTTGTTATCTTTCTCTGCCTGACCGCGCCTGCCAACCCTCTCCCCCGCCCGCGTATGAGCCTCAACCCGATTGTGCTGTCCATCCCGATTTACTTCGCCCTGATTGGGGTGGAGCTGTTGGTTGAGCGTACCCAGCACTCCGACAAATACCGGTTTCACGACGCCATTACCAACATCAGCTGCGGCATGACGTCCCAGATTGCGGGCGTGTTTCTGAAGGTGGCCGTGGTGGGGCTTTACGAGGTGCTCTACACGCACTTTGCCCTGCTGCACATTCCGCGCACCTGGGCCACGGGCCTGCTGCTGTTTGTGCTGGCCGACCTGTGCTACTACTTCGCCCACCGCTACTCCCACGAAATCAACTTCTTCTGGGGCGGCCACGTGGTGCACCACCAGAGCGAGGACTACAACCTGTCGGTGGCGCTGCGGCAAAGCTCGTTTCAGGGCATGTTCACGTTCCTGTTTTACCTGCCGCTGGCGGTACTGGGCTTTGAAACCGAGTTTTTCATCTACGTATCGGCCCTGGTCACGCTCTACCAGTTCTGGATTCACACCGAGTTTATCGGGACCATGGGGCCGCTGGAGTGGGTGCTGAACACGCCTTCCCACCACCGCGTGCACCACGGCCGCAACCCCAAGTACATCGACAAAAACTACGCGGGCACCTTCATCGTCTGGGACCGGCTGTTTGGCACGTTTCAGCAGGAAGAAGAGCGGCCGGTGTACGGCATCACCACGCCGCTGAACTCCTGGAACCCGGTCTGGGCCAACTTCGGCCACTACTTCCAGATGCACGAGCAGCTGCACCACACGCCCGGCTTCGCCGATAAGCTGCGGGTGCTGTTTGGCAAACCCGGCTGGCGCCCGGCCCACGCCGGCGGCCCCCACCTCATCCCGGAAGTAGACACCGCCGCCCATCAGAAGTACCGGACCGATGCCCCGGCTTCCGTCAACTGGTACGTTTTTGCCAACTACGTGACGCTAATGGGCGTGGCCGCGGTCTTCATGTTTACCCACAAGAGCATGGAGCCCATGACGCGCTACCTGGTAGCCGGGTGGTGCATGTGGACGGCCGTAGCCTGTGGGGCCCTGTTTGAAGCCAGGCGCACCGGCTACCGGCTGGAACCGCTGCGCCTGGCGGCCTCGCTGGCCCTGCTGCTGTTTGCCCTGCACCAGCAGCCGTGGTTCTGGCCGGCCGCCGCCGCGGGGGCAGGGTGGCTGGCGGCTATGCTGCTCTGGGTTTACTCGTTCCGCACCACCTTCGCGCCCACGGCTTCGACCACTGCGGAGTCGCACCGGTACGCCTGAAGCTGCTCGGCACTCAGGTTGCCATTGAGCCATTCCGGGTCGAGGTTGGCGCCGATACGCTTGTAGAAGCCGATGGCGGGCTCGTTCCAGTCCAGCACCTGCCATTTCAGGCGGTAGGCGTTGGTGCGCCGCGCCTCGGCTACCACGGCATCAAAGAGCTTGCGGCCGATGCCCGTACCCCGCGCCGCTTCGGTCACGACCAGGTCTTCGAGGAACAGCATGCGGCCCTTCCAGGTAGAATAGGCCGTGTAGAACAGCGCAATACCCAGAATGCCCTGCTCCGCCGTTTCGGCCACGAAGAACCCGAAGATGGGGTCCGGCCCGAATCCGTCGCGCCGCATGTCGGCCAACGTGTTGGTTACTTCCGCCGGCGCCCGCTCATAGATGGCCAGCTCAACAATTAACTCGTGCACGCGGCCCAGATCGGCTTCGGCACCGCGGCGGATGGTGATGGTAGACATGGGAGAAAAAGTTAAATCCGGCTGTCGTCTTTGATCGGGCGGACGCTTGCGAAGGACCTTCCTCGCAATTAAGCAGAAGCCTTATGCAACGGGTCAAGCTCCTTTCCGGCCGTTAGCAAAAGAGTGCCGGGCATTGCAGGAAGCTTTTCCGCGTCCGCAGAGGAAGGTCCTTCGCTCCATTGCGTTGCGCTCAGGATGACAAACTAATTAAGTAATTCAACACAGCAACGCCCATCCGCTGCGGGCAGCAAATGGGCGTTGAAAGTACTCGGGCCCGCAGACCGGAATTACATCTGGGGCTGCATCTTTTTGATGTCCTCGGTGGCGTTGGCCGCGTTGATTTCGCGGGTCGCCGGATTTTCCGGGGCTGCTTTGCCACCGGTGGTGTCAGGGGCGGGCGGAATGGGTGGCAGGGCCTGGGTGGCTATGTCCTCATCGGTTTTGTAATCGGGGTTGTGGCACGAGGTAACGGTGAGGGAAGCGGCGGCCAGCAGACCGAGCAGAAACTTTTTGTTCATGGGTAAGCCGAAATAAGACAGTCGTTTGGGACTTTGGGGCCGCAAGATACGAAGCAGGCCGCGAAACCCGCCTACGCAATTAGCGCCCCGTCGGATACGGATTCACGCCCATGTTCTGAAAGGCGAAGGCCCAGATGTCGGTCCACTCCTGAATCTGCAGGGCCGTGCTCTTGCCCGCGCCGTGGCCGGCATTCACGTCTACCCGGATCAGCTGCGGGTTGGGACCATTGTTGGCCGCCTGCAGCGCCGCGGCATACTTAAACGAGTGCGCGGGTACCACCCGGTCGTCGTGGTCGGCAGTGGTAATCATGGTGGCCGGGTACGCGACGTCGGTTTTCAGATTGTGCAGGGGCGAGAATTTGTAGAGGTTCTGAAACTGGGCGAAGTTGTCGGAGGTGCCGTACTCGGGTGCCCAGTTCCAGCCGATGGTGAACTTCTGGTAGCGCAGCATGTCCATCACGCCCACGGCCGGGAAGGCCACGTGGGCCAGATCGGGGCGCTGGGTCATGGTGGCGCCCACCAGCAGGCCGCCGTTGGAGCCGCCGGCAATGGCCAGGTGCTGGGCGTCGGTGTAGCTCTGGATTTTGAGGTACTCGGCGGCGGCAATGAAGTCGTCGAACACGTTCTGCTTGCGGGGCGTCATGCCGGCCTGGTGCCAGGCCTCGCCGTACTCGCCGCCCCCGCGCAGGTTCGGAATGGCCAGAATGCCGCCGTTTTCGAGCCAGAGCATGCGCACCACCGAAAAGCTGGGCGTGAGCGAGATGTTGAAGCCCCCGTAGGCGTACAGGTAGGTCGGGTTCTGACCGTTGAGCTTCAGCCCTTTCTTGTGGGTGATGAACATCGGAATCTTGGTGCCGTCCTTGCTGGCGTAGAACACCTGCGTGGTCACGTAGTCAGCCGGGTTCACGTCCACTTTCGGGGCGCGCAGCACGGTGCTTTGCTTGGTGGCGAAGTCGTAGCGGTAAATCGTGGTGGGGTAGGTAAACGAGGTGAAGGAGTAGTACACGCTTTTGGCATCCCGGCGGCCCCCGAAGCCCGAGGCCGTGCCGATGGCGGGCAGCTCCACGTCGTTCTGAAACTCGCCGGTTTCGCTGTACACCTTCACCTGGCTGCTGGCGTCCTTCAGGTACGTCACCACCAGGTGGCCGCCCACGTGCTCGATGCTTTCGAGCTTGTTCTCGCTCTGCGGAATCACCTCTTTCCAGCTGGCTTCCTGGGGCTTTTTGGGGTCGATGAGCACCACGCGGTAGCGCGGCGCCTTGTAGTTGGTGAGCACCAGCAGCTGCCCGCCCACGTTGCCGACCACCGAGTTGGTGTGCTCGTAGCTGGCAATCAGGGGCGTGAACTTGGTGGCCTGCTTCGCGTCGGTTAGGTCGCGCACGGCGAGGCGGTTGCCGTCGGCTTTGCCATCGGTGGTGTAGAGGGTCAGAAACCGCTCGTCTTCGGTGGTGCCCACGGTGCGGAAGCCCAGGGCCATGGCCTTGTCTTCGTACACCAGCTTATCGGCGCTCTGGGGCGTACCGAGCTGGTGGTAATAGACTTTGTGGAACTCGTTTTTGCCCGACAGCTGGTTCTGCCCGGCCTTGGGGGCATCGTAGCGGCTGTAGTAGAAGCCATCCTGGGCCCAGGCCGCCCCCGACACTTTCACCCACTGCAGCTCATCATCGAGCGTTTTACGGGTCTTCAAGTCCATCACTTTCAGCTTCTGCCAGTCGGAGCCGCCGCCGCTGGTGGCGTAGGCCAGGTAGCGGTGGTCGTTGGAGAAGTAGGTGCCGGCCAGGGCCGTGGTGCCGTCGGCCGAGAACTTGTTGGGGTCGAGCAGCACGTCGGGCTGGCCTTCGGCGCCATTCTGCTGCACGTAGAGTACGGCCTGGTTCTGGAGGCCGTCGTTTTTGGAGAAGTACAGGTTGGACCCTTCCACCTGCGGCACGCCGTAGCGCTCGTAGTTCCACATTTTGGTGAGGCGGGCCTTGATCTGCTCCCGGAACGGAATCTTGTCGAGGTAGCCAAACGTCACCTTGTTTTCGGCCGTCACCCAGGCTTTGGTTTCCGGCGAGTCGAGGTCTTCCAGCCAGCGGTAGGGGTCGGTGACGGACGTACCGAAGTAGTCGTCGGTCTGGTTGGATCTACGGGTTTTGGGGTATTCCACGGTCAGGCGGGGTGTTGCGGGCGCGGCGGCCCCGCTGCGACGGTCCGAAGCACTCGACGTTTCAGCAGCTTGGGCAGCCGTATCCTGGGCGGGTTGGGAGGAACGGCAGGCGGCCAGCGTCGTCAACGACAGCAGGGCCAGGGTGGTTTTACGCATAGCTCGGATAGGGTAAAAACGGGCGTCTGCCCAAGGTAACGCCAAATACGCCGGCCGGGCCGATTTTATTTCCCCCGGAACAGGATTTTACACCCACTGATTACCGGGCCCGGCTGACTGCCGGCCCGCCCTGGCGGCTTTGCCCCCTCCCGGATTAGTGCAAACGCCTACTCTACCCACTGCTTATCCCTGACCCGAAGGCAACCCGAAGGCAACCCGAACGCAACCCGAACACAACCCGAACACAACCCGAACGGAAGGCGAAGGGACCATACAGGTACGGCGAACCAGCCATCCCGGCAGGATACTATTTCCTAGTAGCAACCAAGCACTTAGCGGGCCGTGGCTATGCGCCCGATCTTGGGAATGACCTGAATCAGGAAGCGCTTGTTCTGGCCTTCGCGGGCCCCGGCGTAGCGGCCGGTGCCGAAGAAGCCGCTGCCCCCAATGATGAGCTCCACGCCGCGGTCCTGGCTGAAGTCGAGGCCGTTCTGCTTCCAGAAGTTGAGCAGGTTCAGGGCCCGGCGGTAGCTGAGCTGATAGGTGAGCTGCTCCTCAGCCCGGTTGCGGGCATTGTTGCCGGCGTAGCGCGCGGCCATGCCCTCCACAATCACGAGGTAGCGCACGGGCTGCTCGGTCTTGATGGTTTTAAGCACCGAGCGCAGCGTGCGGCCGGCCTGCAGCAGGGCAGGTTTATAGGCGTCCTGAATCTCGTCGCGCCCGGCCTTGAACTGCACCGGCACCAGCAGCTCGTGGCGCTCCAGCGTGGGGTCGTACTTAAAATAGGTGCCCTCCAGCCGCTGCAGGGAGCGGCGAATCTTGGTTATCTGCTCCAGCTCCTCGGCCTTGGCCTTCAGCTCGCCGTTGGCCTTTTTCAGGTCGTTTTCGCGCTCCTTGAACAGCTTGAAGCTATACACGAACAGCACCAGCATCACCACGAAGAGCGACGTCATCAGGTCCACGTAGCTGGGCCAGAAGAAGTCGTTGGAAGAGCGGTTTTGCGGGTCGTTCATGGTCTTTTGAGTATTATTCTAGGGGCTTAGGAAGCAGAAGTCAAGAGAATGGGCGTAACTTACTGTTATGCAGCCTGCTAACCGCTACTATAAGTGCAGCAAAATTTCGACCCTTAAATTCCG
>NZ_BAABDH010000108.1:0-97304 GCF_039539525.1 Hymenobacter algoricola
TCAGTGCCCAATGATTATCGGTGAGCAACGTACGGTCAGCATTCATCTTGAAAATAAGCCTATTACGACTTTGCCATGCCGAACGTTCTTGAGAACACGCCCTAGTTGAGGCTGATACGCGGAAACCGGGAAGCCATGCTGTCGAACACGAACAGCTCATCGACTTCCACCTGCTCAAAGAAACGATAAAGCGGAAACTGTTCTACCACGGTCCGGATGATGTCCGCACTCAGGCCGTTCATGGTAATCCAGCCGCGGGTGCGGCTGGCGCTGATGGCGTAGGCTTCTACCACGTTCTCCTCGATAAGGCGGTTAATCAGGGCGCGGTGCTGGGGAATCAGGGCAATAAAGTCCTCATTAAAGCTTTCGGGAAACCGGACGGTGACGACAAATCGGGCCATGGTGCGCGGGGAGCTGACTGGCTGATAAACGCCGCCCGCCGGCATAATGTTGGGCCTGAGTGGGCCGCCGGGTAACTTTTTGCCTTCGATTCCGAAATAGGGAAGCATGAACTTTACCATTATCACGCCCACGCACAACCGCCGGCACTACCTGCCCGAAGCCGTGGCCAGCGTGCGGGCCAGCGTCGGCGCCCCGCTCGACCTCACGGTTGAACACCTCATCTACGAGAACGGCTCTACCGATGGCACCCCCGAGTGGCTGCCCACGGCCGCGGCGGAGCCGGGCACCCCGCTGCGCTACTGGACCCAGCCCGCTGCCGTGCGCGCCGGGCGCGCCCGCAACCAGCTTATTGAGCAGGCCAAGCCCGATTCCTGGCTGGTGCCCCTCGACGATGACGACCTGCTGCTGCAGCGCAGCCTGTTTCACTACGCCGACGCCGTACAGGGCCACCCCGGCCGGCCCTGGCTGGTGGCTGATTTCCTGCGCGTAGACCAGGACGGCCGCTACCTGCCCGGGGAGGACTATTACGCCTGGCGCTTCGACACGCCCCGGGCCATGCTGCTCGCCATTTTCCGGGCCGAGCACTTTATTCAGGGCAACGTGTGCTACAGCAAAGCCCTGTTTGAGCAGGTGGGCGGCTACGACGAGCAGCTGGCCATGGCGGAGGATCTGGACCTGTACGTGCGCTTTCTGCTGGCCGGGCACCTGCCGGTTGTCTCATCCCACGTCAGCCACCTGCACCGCTTCCATACCAGCAACGTCAGCATCGGCATGGATGCGGGCAAGCACCACGAGGATCTGCAGGTTATCTACGACAAGTACGCGGCGGCGCTGCAGGCCCTGGAAGTGCCGCGGCCGGGGTAGCTACTGCGGCGCCGCGCGCTTAGCCGCCCGCAGCTTATCAAAGGCCCGGCGGGTGATGATGGCCAGGCGGGCGTCCGGCAGCGAGAAGATGGATACGTACTTTTTGCCCAGCACCAGGTGGCGTTGGCCCGGCACCCGGTCGTGGTAAAGCAGCAGGGTGCAGATGTCGGTGGGCGTGATAAAGGGCGACAGATCGGGCAGGTGAGTGTGCACGCTGGCGTCTACCACCTGGCCTGCCGGGGCCGGCCCCAGCGCAATAAGGCGGTGGTGAAGCTTCTGGCTGGTCAGCAGCTTGCCGGCGGCATCGTAGCGCAGCAGGTAGTCGTTTCCCAGCAGCACCACGCCCGGCCGGATGGGGGCCGTGAGTATGTAAACCCAGAACTGGCTTCCTTTCGGCAAAATAACCGCGTTGAAAGCGGCATCAGCGGGCAGCTCTGCCCCGGGCACCTGCTGCAGGTCGGCCAGGGACTGTTGGCGGATGGTGAGCAGGTGCTGCTCCCGGGGCTGCAGGGCACGGGGCCCGGTACGACGGACGAAAGCCGCCCGGATGCTGTTGTGCGGGTACCGGTAGTCGGCCACTACCCGCGGCGCCCCCGCCGGGCCGCCCACAAACAAGGTCCGCACCGAGTCGCCGGTGGTGTAGCTGATGTAGCCGGACACCTGCGAAAGCGGCTGGCCGCTGGCTTGCAGCAGATCGGTAGAAACCCAGGAAGCCCGCTCCGACTGGTAGAGGGCCAGGCCTTCGTGCAGGATGTCCTGGCTAATGGCTTCGAGGTTGAGTTGGGCGTGGGCAGCCGGAGCCGCGGCCAGCAGCAGGCCGGCAAGGAGTCGATAGTGCACGGTAATGGATTAAATAACAGCGAATAACGTAGTCCAAGGTAGCCATAATGCGGAAATCTACAAGTGGGCAGCTGGTTTTTTACGGCTGCTTATAAAGCACGCCGCCCTTCATGACCAGCTTCACCTGCCGCAGGGTGGTTATGTCCTGCGTGGGGTCCTGGGTCACGGCAATCAGGTCGGCCAGTAAACCCGGGGCCAGGGTTCCGCGGTCGGCCAGGTGAAGAAGGCGCGCATTGCCGCTGGTGGCGGCCCGCAGCACCGTGAGGGGCGGCAGGCCGTAGTCCTGCACCAGCAGCTCCAGCTCGCGGGCATTGTCGCCGTGGGAGAACACGCCCACATCGCCGCCCACCACCAGCGCGACGCCGCTTTTCAGCGCGGCCTGCATGCTGAGGCGCTTTTGCTGCAGCCGCTCGGGCAGGGGCTGCCCCGGTTTCCAGCCGCGGTAGCGCGAAATAGCGTCGCCGGCGGCCACGGTGGGGCACAGGGCCACGCCGCGCTGCTTCATCAGCCGGAACACTTCCAGCGTGCCCCCGTCGCCGTGCTCAATGGTTTCGACGCCGGCCAGCGTCGCCCGGCGCATACCTTCGGGGGTGGAGGCGTGGGCCACCACGGGCCGCCCGGCGGAGTTGGCCGTGCGCACAATCAGGTTCAGCTCGTCCTGGGTAAAGGTGGGGCGGGACGGCTCGTTGGGCCCCCAGCGGTAGTCGGCGTACACCTTGATCAGGTCGGCGCCCTGCCCGATCTGCTCCCGCACGGCCCGGATAATGCCATCCACGCCGTCGGCTTCCTGGGCGCCCTGGGGCACGGCCACGTCGGCCGACAGCTTCGGCCCATAGCTGCCCGTGGCCACCAGAGCCCGGGTGGCGACCAGCAGGCGCGGGCCCGGAATCAGGTTCTGGTCGATGGCCTGCCGGAGCCCTACATCGGCGTAGCCGGCCCCCTCGGAGCCCAGGTCCCGGGCCGTGGTAAAGCCGGCATCGAGCGTTTGGCGGGCGTGGACGGTGGCCCGGGCCACCCGCAGCGCCGCCGACTCCAGCAGCACCTGATCGTTCCAGGGCGTTTCGTTGTAGGGATGCAGCAGCAGGTGGGAGTGGCCTTCAATCAGGCCCGGCAGCAGCGTCAGGCCGGGCAGCTCCAGCGTCTGGACGCCGGCCGGGGCCGTCAGCTGGGCGGCGGGCCCCACGGCTTTTATTTTGCTGCCCTCCACCAATACGGCCCAGCCGGGATGCAGATTCTGGCCGTCGAAAACGGCGGCGGGGCGGAGCAGCAGGGTGGCAGGCACCGGGAGGGTCTGGGCCCGGGCCGCCAGGGCAGTGAGCAGCAGAGGGCAAGCGAGGAGAAGTCGAAGCATGGTGAAGGAGAGTCAGGCCCTAAAGCTACAGCAGCGGCTACAAACCCAGCCCGTAGGAAATGCCGGCCTGCCCCTCCCACACCCACAGGGTAGTAGTGGCGAAAGGCAGGTCCCCGTCTTCTGCCTGTGGCCCCTTCAGCAGCAGCCGCGGGTTCACAAGGCCCTCCAGGTGAAAGCGGCTGCCGAAGATTCGCCGGTAGGTAATATTGGCCCAGAGGCCCGCACCAACTTTATCGGAGGTGCCCTGCTCGCGCCGGCCCACTGCGGTGTAGCCGACCGTGGGGCCCGTCACGAAACCAAGCCGATCGGTAAGGCTGAGCCGGTAGCCCAGCAGGGCCTGGGCCGAAAACAGGTGGTTGTGCAGCGTATTCACCGTGCGGCCCCCGCCAAAGTTCCAGAGGTAAAGCGGATATTCCTGGCGGGCCCGCGCCGCCGTTACCAGTACCCCCACGGCCAGGTGCTGCCCGACCGGAAACAGCGTGTGCAGCCCCAGCGCCGGGGCGCCCTGAAATGACTTTTGCCCCAGGTAGGCATAGCCCCCCGTGAGCATAAGCTTTTGGCCGAAGCCCGGGAGCGTAGTGCCCAGCCCTACCCCAACCAGAAGAAGCAAAAGTCTCATAAAGCCCGGCTAAGAATAAAAAACGAGCCGGCCGCGCACGAAAGCGGCGGCCGGCTCGTGAAGGTAGCGCAAACGGCTAGCCCATGCGGGCGGCCTTCTGCTTGACCTTGACTTTCTTCACCTTTGGGCCCGGGGTCGGCGCAGCCGCCTCGCCCGGCCCGCCGACCAACGTCATTTCCTTCACCAGGTGGCCGGCTCCGGCGTACTTATCCACCACAAAGAGCATGTAGCGCACGTCCAGGGTGATGTTGCGGACCCGGTCGGGGTCAAACATGATGTCGGACATGGTGCCTTCCCAGTTCCGGTCGAAGTTGGTGCCAATCAGCTCCCCGCGGCCGTTGATAACCGGGGAGCCGGAGTTGCCGCCGGTGGTGTGGTTGGTGGCAATAAAAGCCACCGGTACCGTTCCGTTCACGGCATATGGGCCATAATCTTTGCTTTGGTATAATTCCGCGAGCCGGGCCGGAACTTCAAAGTCCGGATTGGTCGGGTCGGCCTTTTCCATCAGCCCGTCGAGGGTGGTGTAGTAGTCGTACTGCACGCCGTCGGCGGGCTGGTAGCCGGCCACCTGCCCGTAGGCGACGCGCAGGGTCAGGTTGGCATCGGGGTAAAACTTCTTATCGGTCTGCATCTGGCGCAGGCCCGCCAGGTAGGTGCGTGCGAGCAGGGCAATGTTGTCGGTAGCCACGTTGTAGGCCGGCAGGATATTCGCCCGGTAATGGCTGATAACGGCAGTGGCAAACTGATAAGCCGGATCATCGGTCAGGGCGCGGGCGTTGCCCTGGCCTACCTCGTCGAGCACCGCGGCGGCCCCGGCTTCGGTTGTCAGGCGGGAGCGGCTGAAGAGCTGGGCGGCGTATTTGGCCCAGCCTTCCCGGCCGGGATACTGCTTCTGCAGGGCCTTCACGTAGTCGGGGAGCAGGGCGGGCGGCGTGCCTTCGGCGTAGAGGGCGAGCAGGGCCGCGGCCACTTTCTGGTCGGTGGGGGCGTTGTAGTTTTTGAAGAAGCCGATCCGGCCCTTCTTGGCTTTTTCGGCGGCCGCGGCCACCTCATCCGCGGGCTTTTTCTGGGCTATCAGATCGGCCAGGTGGGCAATGCTGTTGGCATAGGCCAGCAGCTCCACCCCCAGCACGGCCTCGGTTACGTAGTCGCGGGCCAGGGTGAAGTCGCGGCCGGTGCGGTAGTTCTTTTCGAAGCCGGCCAGCAGCGGGCCATAGCCGGCTTTGCGGGCCTCGTCGCCGCTTTGCACCCACTGCGTGAAGCGGGCTTCCTGCTCCTGCTTGCGCGTCACGGCATCCAGCTTTTTCAGGCCGCGGGTTTCGCCGATCCATTTTTTCCAGTAGTTGGCAATGCCGGCGTACTTGGCCGCGTACTGAATCCGCACTTTGTCGGAGGCCTTCATATCGGCATCGAGCAGGCGCAGCTTGGCGTCCCGGATTTTCACCTTCGCCGGGTTCGATACCGAGTAGGTTTCGTCGACTCCCCAGGAAGTCAGGTACTCGTTGGTGCGGCCGGGAAAGCCAAGGACCAGCGTGAAGTCGCCGGGCTTGATGCCATTGAGCGAGATAGGCAAGTGATGCCGGGGTTTAAACGGCTGATTGGCGGCGGAGTAAGCGGCCGGCTTGTTGTCGGGGCCGGCGTAGATGCGGAAGAGGCTGAAGTCGCCGGTGTGGCGGGGCCAGGCCCAGTTGTCGGTGTCGCCGCCGAACTTGCCGATAGCCGACGGGGGCGCGCCCACCAGCCGGATGTCGGTGAAGACCTCCGTGACGAACATGTAGTACTCGTTACCATTGTAGAAAGGGCGGATAAACGACTGGTAGTGGGTGCCCTGCACCGCGGCCTGCGCCACGCGCTGCAGGTTGGTCTGCACCAGCTTTTCCCGGTCGGTTTCGCTGATGTTGGCCGTCGGGACGCCGGCCAGCACCTGGGCCGTGACGTCTTCCATGCGGATGATGAAGGTGGCCGACAGACCCGGATTGGGCAGTTCCTGCGCCCGGCTCATGGCCCAGTACCCTTTGGTCAGGTAGTCGTTTTCGACCGACGAGTGGCTCTGAATCTGCCCGTAGCCGCAGTGGTGGTTGGTGAGCAGCAGGCCCTGGTCGGAAATGATTTCACCGGTGCAGCCGCCGCCGAACTGCACCACGGCATCCTTCAGGCTGCCCTGATTGACGCTGTAAATCTGCTCGGCAGTCAGCTTGAGGCCTTTTTTCTGCATGTCCGCCTCGTTGAGCTGCTTGAGCAGCAGGGGCAGCCACATGCCTTCGTCGGGGGGAGTAGCCCGCAGGGCAAGGGGCAACAGGAGCAGGGCCAGCAGCGCCAGCGGAGAGAGAGTACGCATGGGAAACGGGGTGGTGTACTACGAAAATACGGGTTCGGCGCCGGATTAAGCCAAAAAAGCCCGCGCTGAACAGCGCGGGCTCGCAAAAAGCAGACTTGGGCACCCTTACGAATGACCCAGCTCGGCTATGGCTGGCTGCGTCCTGTCGGACATGGCCGGCGCCGGCGCGACGCCCGCCGCCGAAACGGCCGAAGTGCTTTCCCAGGCCTGGAAGCGGGAAATTTCGCCCTGGAACTTGGTAATAAACCAGCTGATCAGCGCGAAGTCATCCAGAAAGCCGACCACCGGAATGAAATCCGGGACCAGGTCAATGGGGGAAAGCACGTAGAGCAGCACCGCCACGCCGGAAACGACCGTGGTAGTGTCGATCTGCCGGTAGGCGCCGGTGATAAAGGCCTGCACCATGCGAACCAGCGTGAGGCCCAGATCGGTGAGCTGGGCGAAAGTGCCCTTCGTGCTTTTCTTGTCGGCCAGCTTTTCAGCTACTTCCTTCAGCACGATGGCAATCTGGAAAGGCTTGCCCAGCAGCTTGCTTGCCCGGCCAATGAAAATGTTAAAAATGGCGTTTTTGGAAATTTTAAGGCCTTTTTCGGCGAGGGAAGACATACGCAACGGTTAAGAGTAGGAAGTTGGAAGGCTGTACGAATCCATATTCAAATGGTTAAGCCGCCGGCCGCCGGAAAAAGCGGTGGGCTGCAAGGATTGCGCAATTAGTCTACCTTCGCCCCGCACCAATCCCCGCTGGCCCATGCCCACCGCCCGCCCCGAGCCCGGCACCTTCGTGCCCTACTTTACCAACTATATCAGCCGCGTGCCCGAAGGCACCGAGCCGCTGGCCATGCTGCGGCAGCAACCCGCCGAGCTGCGCCAGCTTATCGGCGGCCTCAGCGAAGAGCAGGCCCTGACCCGCTACGCGCCCGGCAAGTGGACCATCAAAGAAATGCTGCTGCATATCGTCGACACGGAGCGCATCTTCAGCTACCGGGCCCTGCGCATTGCCCGCGGCGACCAGCAGCCGCTGCCCGGCTTCGATGAAAACGCCTATGCCGACGCGTCCGGGGCTAACGAGCGGACCCTGAGCGACCTGCTGGCCGAGTACGAGGCGGTCCGTCAGGCCACGGTGGCCTTGTTTCAGAGCTTCCCGCCCGCCGTGCTCGACCGCCCCGGCACGGCCAGCAACAACCCGCTGACGGTACGGGCCCTGCTGTTTGTAGCGCCCGGCCACGAAGCGCACCACCTGTATATTCTGCGCGAACGGTACTTGCCATTGCTGGGCTAACTATCTTCGCACAACACCCCCTGGCGCTCCTGCGTTAAGGATTCGTAGTTCATTTCTCCCCAAAACCATTTTGCACCATGGCTAAAGCACAAGACGCCCGCAAGGAAAAAAAGAAGGAGCCGGCTAAAACCACCAAGGAAAAGAAGGCCGCCAAAGACGAAAAGAAAAAATCTAAAACCAGCAGCAGCGAATAGCTGAGCGGGTACGCCTGCAACAGCAGCGGGGCGCAGAGTGGCACAAGTGCTGCTTTGCGCCCCGCTGCTTGTTTTTGGCGTTCAGCTACAGCGTGTAGTACACTTCCTTTTCCTTGTCGTGGTGGTGGATGTAGCCGTGCAGGGTCAGCTTGATCAGGATCTGGTAAGCCCGGCGCTTGCCCAGGTTACCCAGGCGCATGTACTGCGCCAGCGTGATGCGCGGCTGTTGCCGCAGGTACTCCAGCACGGCCAGCTCGTGGCGGTTGAGGGGCACCAACTCCAGCTGGCTGGGCGCGTCGCGCGCCAGCGCTTTTTCGGTTAGGCCACTGGTCTGCACGCTTTCGTCGCGCACGCGCACGTAGCCGCGCCAGTCGCCCTCGGCTACCTGGGCGCGGTGGGGCTTGCAACGGCTTTCCGCCACCGTCACGATGATAACCGTGCGGCCGTCTTCCTCCACTTCCTCAAACTCCAGGTTCAGCGGCGGCTCCACGTACTGGGCGGCGGCCATTTGGAGCAGGTAAATTTCTTCCGCCGGGTCGCGCACGCCCACCACCCGGCCGGCATCGTCGATGCCGACCAGCACGTGGCCGCCGTGGGTGTTGGCCAACGAGGTCAGGGTGCGGGAAATCCGGGTCGGGTGGGTGGTCTTCTTCTTGAATTCAACCCGTTCGCCTTCGCCCTGCTTTATCAACTCGTGCAGATCCGGCATAATTCTCAGCTGTAAGTGTGGGCGGCTCGTTTGCGGCCAGGCGCCGGGCGACCTACGTCAGGAGCGCGGGGCCGCCACCAGCTAAGCAGATCCGTGACCAGCTAAACCGAGCTTAGCCAATGCCGGTTTCCTGCGCCGAAATCTGCCACAGCCGGCTGGCTTCGGCGCGGTTCTGCGCCCGGCCCGACAGCAGGCGGGCCGGCTTGCTGTGCTTGAAATACCGGCCGCTGATGTGGGCCACCTCCGGGGCCGAGGCCAGAAAAATGCTGGTCTGCGCCCCGCGCTCCGGACTGATCATGAAGGGTTTGCCCAGGCTCCACGCCATTTTCAGCAGGCCGGTCCGGCCCGGCGCTACCAGGCCCGTATCCACAATGCCGGGGTGCAGGCAGTTAGCGGTGATGCCGGTCAGGTCGAGACGGTGGGCCAGTTCGTTGGTAAACAGGATGTTGGCCAGCTTCGAGTCGCAGTAGGCGGCAAAGGCGCTGTATTTCTCCGGGTCGTTGCGCAGCACCTGCGAGGGCTCGATTTCGCCCAGCCAGTGCCCATCCGAAGCTACCGTAACCACGCGGGCCTGCCCGGCGGCGTCGAGCTGGGGCAGCAGCAGGTTGGTAAGGGCAAACACCGCTAGGTGGTTGGTTACCCAGCTCAGCTCATGGCCTTCCCGGGTAATGGTGAGCGGGCCGGGCATCACGCCGGCGTTGTTTACCAGCACGTCGAGCTTATCGTAGCGTCGGCCGACCTCCGCGGCCAGGTCGCGTACGTTGGCAACCAGCGACAGGTCGCAGAGCTGCACATCGACCCGGGCGCCGGGCATGGCCTGCAGAATGGCAGCGCGGGAGGTTTCGGCCCGGCCGGCGTCGCGGCATACCAGCACGAGGTGGGCGCCGCGGCGGGCCAGCTCCCGCGCCGTCACAAACCCGATGCCGCCGGAAGCACCGGTGATGAGCACGGTTTTGCCGTGGAGAAGTTTGGGGTCAACGAAAGCGGCCATGAAGCAGGGGAGAAGAGCACGGAAAAATGGCCGCGGCAGCGGGCCGGGGTAGTAACGCTGAAACGCTACCGGGAAGTTTTGTCTTTTACAAGATTCCCGGCCAAGCAAAATGCCGCTCCCTGACGGAAGCGGCATTCTATGCTAAGCCGAAAAGCAACCGGAGCTACTTTAAAACGGCAGGTCGTTGTCGTCGTCGCTGGCAATGGGGGCTGCTGGCTGCGCGCGCAGACTAGGGTTCTGGTTTTGGGCCGGTGCCGCGGCCCGGGGAGCCGCCTGCTGGTTGTAACCCCCGGCGGCGGGAGCCCCGCCACCCGTGCCGGCCTCAATGCGCCAGGCTTCGAGGTTGGTGAAGTACAGCATCTGGCCGTTCTTGTTGAAGCCGCGGCCTCGCAGGTTGAAGGTGACTTTTACTTCGTCGCCAACTTTAAAAGGGTCGATGAGGGCAGTTTTGTCCTGCACCATCTGGAACTTGATATGCTCAGGGTATTGGCCATCCTGAACTTCGAGCACGAATTCGCGCTTGCGGAATTTCTCACTCACCTGCTGTTCGTCGAAAATCTCGTGCAGGCGGCCGGTAGCTTCGTAAGCCATAGGAAAGGATATTAAGAGGGGGTTGAAACGTAAACAAACGTACGAAAAAAAACGCGTTTTGGCCAGCCGCCGCCCCCGAAATCGGGGCCGGTCCTGTGCGTATCTTTACCCCGTAATTCCACCCAATCTGCCCGCAGAGGCCCGTTACGCATGATTTATCCCTTCGCTTTAGCCCTGCACGGTGGGGCCGGTACCATCTCCCGCACCCTGATGACGCCCGCGGCCGAGCTGGCCTACCGGCAGGCCCTGCAGGTAGCCACGGAAGCGGGCTATGCTGTTCTTCGTCAGGGCGGTCCGGCGCTGGATGCGGTGGAAACGGCCGTGCGCAGCCTCGAAGACTGCCCCCTGTTCAACGCCGGCAAAGGCGCCGTGTTCACCCACGAAGGCCACCACGAAATGGATGCCGCCATCATGGACGGCCGCGACCGGGCTGCCGGGGCGGTGGCCGGGGCGCGTACCGTGCAGAACCCGATTCGGGTGGCCCGGCTGGTAATGGAAAAAACCGACCACGTGCTGCTGGCTCACCCCGGCAACGATGAGCTGGCCCGCGAGCATGGCCTGCCCACCCAGCCCGCCGAATACTTTTTTACCGAGCACCGCTTCGCCCAGCTGCAGGAAGCGCTGGCCGATGGCAAGATGCGCCTCGACCACAGCGACGCCAAAGCGCCGCAGGCCGGGCCCGCCGCTTTGGCAGACGAAGACCCGAAGAAAAAAATGGGCACCGTGGGCGCCGTCGCCCGCGACCAGCACGGCAACCTGGCCGCCGCCACCAGCACCGGAGGCATGACCAATAAGCGCTACTCCCGGATCGGCGACTCGCCCATCATCGGTGCCGGCACCTTCGCCGACAACCGGACCTGCGCCATCAGCTGCACCGGGCACGGCGAGTTCTTTCTGCGCGCCGTGGTGGCCCACGACATTTCCTGCCTGATGGACTACCGCGGCCTGAGCCTGGCCGAAGCCTGCCGCGTCGTGGTGCACGACAAGCTGGCGCCGGCGGGGGGGGAAGGTGGCCTGGTGGCGGTGGATGGGTTTGGCAATATGGCCCTGCCCTTCAATTCGGACGGCATGTACCGCGCCAGCCTTTCGTCGGAAAGCCCGCTGTACGTGGGCATTTACAAGGACTAGCGGCCCCCGGAAAAACGGACCGTATATATAAGGAGTAGCCGGGCCCGGTTTCGGGCCGGTTTTACTAAAGCAGAAAGGCCGGCTCTCGTAGCGAGAACCGGCCTTTCTGCCTGCTACAGTCAGCCCTGTAGCCCGGCCGCTCAGGCCGAGGTCAGGGGCGGGACGACGATGGAGGCCGGGGAAGCTTCCACCGCGGGCACGTGCAGGGTTTTGTCGGCGTAGAATTTCCGCTCGGCAATGTCGTAGACGTTGCCCTTGGCCAGCACGTGCATCACGACGTGCTCCAGCGAAATGGCCGTGCCTTTCTTGGCGGCCGCGGCGTTGTTGTGCTGGATGTTGTGGCCGTCCATGATGATGACCAGATTGGAGCCGATGGTTTCGATCAGGCCGCCGTTGGTGATAAGGATGCCGGTATCTTCGCCCAGCCCGATGCCGATCAGCTTGGGGTGCAGGGCCACGGCTTCGATCAGGCGGCCGAAGCGGCCCCGCTTCACGAAGTGGGAGTCGATGATGGTGTTGCGGGTCAGGGCCAGGCCGGTGCCCATCTTCACGGCACCCTTCATCAGGGCATCCGGCACGCTGCCGCCCCGAATCATGATCTGCGACATGGCCATGGCCCCGGCGCTGGTACCGGCAATGACGAAGTGCGACTCCTTGTAGTAGCGCTCCGTCATATGGACCAAGAACTCACTGTCGCCGAACATTTCCTTGAGGCGGGACTGGTTGCCGCCGCTCATCATCACGATGTCGGCCGCCAGCAGGCGCGCCAGGTATTCGGGCTGCCGGGCATCTTCGGGCGTGCGGATATCCATGATGCCGATGTTCGAGCAGTTGAGCATGGCAAACGAGGAGACGTAGATCTTCGCCACTTCCTCCGGAATCATGGAGGCCGTCGTGATGACCTCGATGCGTGGATCCGTCTTCCCCGACTCCAGCACCACCCGCTTGATGATGCCGAGCTCGAAGAAATTCAGGTAGTATTTTTTCTTGGTACGCGGGTTAGGGTAGGTTCCCTTGTCTTCATTGCCGCCGATGGCAATTAACTTCCCGAGAGGTTTCTGTGCTTTCAACGCCAATGAGTCAACTTAAAAGAAAACGAAAAGTAACAACTGCCGACGGGCAAGCAAGGTTCACGCCACATAGCCCCCGGCATCCCCGTAATTTACGCCGGCCGGCCTACTAATACGTCAAAGGTACTGGTGGCTACGGAGTGGTAGTTGGGCCGGGCCTCGGCGTAGAGCGCCTGGGCTTTTTCCCGGCCCCCGGGCGCGCTCAGCAGCGCTTTGTAGAGCGGCACCAGAAATTTACGGCGGCCCACGTGAGTCAGAAACTGGTGCAGGGCGCCGGCGGCAGGGGCGTAGCCGGCGGCAATGGTCAGTGGAAACCAGGCGGCCAGAATTTCGGCGTTGCCGGACTGCGTAAAGTGAAATGCGTCATCCAGCTCCTGCACCCGTTCCCGGGAAATCGGTTTCGGCAGCCCGTGCAGGAAATGAACCCACTCGTGGCTGCTCCACTCGGACACCGCCAGTTCCGCCGCCGGCGTACCTTGCTGCCAAGTGCGCAAAGCATCGTCTACGGCCGTAAACCGGGCGGAGCTGACGGGTGGGGCCCCGGCCGGAATCCCGGGGCCATTGATCCAGGCGTCGAGCTGCAACTGCTCTTCCAGCCCCGGCTCCTGGTCCAGCAGCTCCCGGCGCAGGTAGGCCACGAACGACGCCGTGTCCATCGACTGGAAGCTGTGGCGGGCGAAGTACTCCTTAATAAAGGAGTCCAGCTTTTCGCGGCCGACGAGGTGCTCCAGGGTGAGCAGGAGGTAGTCGCCTTTCTCGTAGGCAATTTCGTTGAGCCCTTCGTCCGGGTCGCGCCCGGCCAGGTCGAGGTGCAGGTGGGTGTCTTTGCTGTCGGCCCCCAGCTCCGCAATGGTATGGAGCAGGCCCGTATGGCCCAGTACCTGGAGCATGTCGGCGTAGGGGCGGCCGTAGAGCTTCTCCATAATGCGTCGCTCGAAGTATACCGTGAAGCCCTCATTCAGCCAGAAATCATTCCAGGTGGCGTTGGTCACCAGGTTGCCCGACCAGGAGTGAGCCAACTCGTGGGCTACCAGGCTGGTCAGGCTCCGGTCGCCGGCCAGAATGGTAGGCGTTACAAATGTTAAGCGTGGATTTTCCATGCCGCCGAACGGAAAGGAGGGCGGCAGCACCAGCAGATCATACCGGTCCCAGCGGTAGGGGCCATAGAGCTGCTCGGCGGCGCCCACCATTTTTTCCAGGTCCACGAACTCGCGGGTAGCGGCGGGTAGGGTGACGGGCTCGGCGTAGATACCGGTGCGGGTGCTCAGCGGGGTGAATTCCACGTCGCCGACGGCCAGCGCCATCAGGTAGGCCGGAATGGGCTGGTCCATCCGAAACGAGTACTGGCCGCTGGCCGAGCGGGCCTGCGGGTTTTCGGCGCTCATCAGCGCCAGCAGCTCGGCGGGCACCCGCACCCGGGCCTCGTAGGTGAAGCGGATGCCCGGCGAGTCCTGGCACGGAATCCAGGTGCGCGCCAGGATGGCCTGCGACTGGGTGAACAGGAACGGGTGCTGGCGGCCGGCGGTCTGCTCGGGCGTGAGCCACTGCAAAGCGGCTGCCCCAGGAGTGGTGCGGTAGCGCAGCGTGACGGTCGTCGTGTCGGGCCTGATGCTTACGCGCAGCGCCTGGCCGAGCACTGTATCGTCGGCTCCTGTTTCAAACGGCGTATGTTCGCCGTCGAGCCCGCCCAGCAGAACGGCTTCAATTTCCAGATGGCGGGCGTCGAGCCAGAGGTCGGTGGCGCCGGTGTGGTTGTCGAGGGTCCAGGTGGCGTGGCCGGCCAGGGTGCGGCTGGCAAAATCAACCTGCAGCTCGAGGGCCAGGTGGCGAACCTGAACGTCGGTGGGGCGGGCGTAGCTGTGCGGGTCGGGGGTAGGCATGAGGCGGGCGGGGAGTGCGGACGAGGTAATGGGTACGGCAAAGCCGACGCGGGCGGCGGGCGGCGGCAAATATAAATCAAAACCCTGCGCCCGTTGCGCCGGGAAATTGGTTGGAACGGCTATCAGCAAAACCCTTACCTTGCGGGCAGCGGTGGAATACTGCCGGGCCGACAACCCATCGGGGCGGAAAACAGTAAAACGCGCAGGTCCTGGATGCCGGTCTGGTCAGCTTTTTGACTAGCGGGCCCCACGGGCGCTACTGCCCATTCCTACCACCTCTCGCAAGATTCATGAACCAAGTAAATCGACCTGCCTTCTTCACCACGCTGCTGTTCTGGTTGATGAGCCTGACGCTCATCACCACGTCGTGCAGTCAGGATCAGAAGGATAAGATTCAGAGCGCGGCGGACTCCGTCACCTCTGGTATTACCAAGGCCGGCGGGGCCCAGCCCACGCTCGACAGCGTGTACATCGTGCGGGCCATGAATGCCGAACCCGCCTTTAAGGAACAGCTCATCTGGGCCAAGAAATTCTACCGGGAGCGGGAGTTCCGCCTCGGCTGGTTCCGCAACCACGAAATAGTGCCGCAGGCCAAAACCCTGCTTGGCGTTATCAATAAAGCGGCCGACGAAGGCCTCGACCCGAAGAAGTACAAGGTCAAAGACTTCGACAAGCTGTTTGCGGACCTGGAAAAAGCCCAGGGCGACTCGACGAAGCGCAACGCGCTGGAAAAGCAGATTGACGTGGCTTTATCGGGGACGTATTTCAACTATGCGTCTGACTTCTACCGTGGTAGGGTTAACCCGCGGGAAGTGAAGGGCATTGACTGGGATGTGAAGCGCAACAAGATCAAGCTGCACAAGGCCCTGATGACGATTCTGAAGGAGCGCGAAAGCACCTATCCGTACTACGAATTTGAGCCCCTGCACCCGGAGTATGACGGCCTGAAGAAGGCGCTGGCCGAGTACCGCGCCATTCAGCGCAATGGCGGCTGGCCCCTGCTGCCCGCCGGCACCAAGCTGAAGCCCGGCGACTCATCGCCGAACGTAGCCTTGCTGCGTCAGCGCCTGCTGGGCACCGCCGCGGATACGGCGGCTCCGGCCCCTGCGACTGCCACGCCGGTACAGCCCGTGGCCAATGGCGCGGCTACACCCGTTGCCGTGGCGGCCCCCAAGTACGACGGTGAGCTGGTGCTGGCCGTGAAGGAGTTTCAGCGCGACATGGGCCTGAAAGTCGATGGCATTGTCAGCGGCGAAACGGTGAAGCAGCTCAACGTGCCGGTGTCGGATCGGGTGCGGCAGATTACCGTGAACATGGAGCGGTGGCGCTGGGTCCCCAAGCGTTTTGAGAAGGACTATCTGCTCGTCAACATTCCCGACTACAAGCTGCACGTTGTCGAAAACGACAAGGAGGTTTTCGACATGCGCGTCATTGTGGGCAAAACCCTGAACGCCACGCCGGTCTTCAGCGACAAGGTAGAGTACGTGGTTTTGTCGCCCTACTGGAACGTGCCGTGGAGCATCATTGAGAAGGAAATGAAGCCCAAGCTCATGAGTAATCCTTCCGCTTACCTCGACCGGCTCGACATGGAAGTGGTGCGGGGCTACGGGAAGAAAGCCGTGGCAGTGGACCCCAATTCTATCGATTGGTCCAGCATTGAGCAGAAAACGTTTAAGTACACCGTCCGCCGCCGGCCCGGTCCGAAAAACGACCTCGGGGAGGTGAAGTTCATCTTCCCCAACTCGAATGACATCTACCTCCACGACACGCCCCACGATGAGCTGTTCAGCCAGTCCAAGCGCGGCTTCAGCCACGGCTGCGTCCGGGTAGCTGAGCCCCTCAAACTGGCAGAATACCTGCTGCGCAACAAGCCCGGCTGGGACATGCAGACTATCCAGGATACCATTGCCGAGCGTCGCGAGAAGTACGTGTCCCTGAAGGAGACGGTGCCCGTATACCTGGTATACTTCACGGCCTGGGTTGACCCGGCCGGCCACGTCAACTTTCGCGAAGACATTTATGGGCACGATACGGCCCTCGCCAAAGAGTACTTTCAGTAAAGCCTAACGTAGGTCAGGAGCCAACTCCTGATTCGCCACCCGGAAAGCCCCGACTGCCCGCGCAGTTGGGGCTTTTCGTTTGCCGACACCTCCACGCTACAACAGGACCGACTCACTAACCCGTGGCTGCAAGGGCTGCCCTATGGCTGGCTAGACGGGTCGGAGTGCCGATTGACGAACAGGGCCAATCAGAGCAGTGTAATGTATAATTGTAAACAAAGGAGTAGCCTTCACAAGAAGATCTAACAAAAGTAACCCAAAGCCGCAGATGACGCATAAATGTTAATAAGCGAGGGAGGCAGGTTCTCTCCGGGGAATGCAGTAGATTTGTAAATAAGCTACTTTCACGCATGGTTGAGCGCATCCGCAGAATTTTAGAAGTACGGCAACTGTCCCCTACGCAGTTTGCCGATGCTATTGGTATTGCCCGGCCCATTGTGAGCCATATCCTTAGCGGCCGCAATAAGCCCAGTCTGGAAGTGGTGCAGAAAGTAATTGCTGCTTTTCCGGACCTGTCCCTGCCGTGGCTTCTCAGTGGCAGCGGAGGAATGCTGGCTTCGGCAGCACCCCTGGTAGCTCAGGAGCCTGCCCGGGAGCCAGCAACGGCAGCTGAGGCCGTAGCACGCCCCAGACGAGCCCGAGCCGTGGTTGAACCGCCGGCACCTCCTGTCGCCATCCCGACGGCTGCAGTGGCCCGTGAAATAACCACTCAGCTGCCGCTGCATCTGGTAACAACTCCTCCCGTGTCCTCAGCAGCTACCGAGCCCGTAGCGGCCCCGGTAGAAGCAGCGCCGCCACAGCCGCAAGCAAGCCCTCCCCCAGCAATGGTGGCAACTCCCGCTCCGCCCATCATAAGCGCAGCCGCTGCCCCTGCCCCTGCCCGTGTCGCTCCGGCCCTGGCTTCAGCTTTCCTGAGTGGATCGGAAAAGGCTATTCGGCGCATCGTCATCTTCTACCACGACGGCACCTTCGCGGATTACCAGCCAGAAAAATAAATCCGGAAAGCCCCGCAATGCGTAGGTCTGAACGGGCCCAGGTCAGGGTATGGGCTTTCCTGCCAGCAGCAGTGTCTGATAAGTCTTCTCTGAAGCATTATGCTAGCCTGGTACAATTTGGCAGATTGGCTTTTCCACAGCGGCTCAGACTCCTGTTTAGCAATGAAAAGGTCTTTGTTGGTGAGCGTATAGGGGACTTTAAGGATGCCATAATTATAAAAATATATATGAGTAATTGCGAGTCTTTCTATAGCGTAAATTACATTTTAATTTGTTTTTTATCAGTTAGTTAGCTGCGTATTGCTATACGAAAGAGTGAACAGTATTAACTCTCCATTCAACCGGGGTTGATTATAGGTTAAGTTACAATAGGCAAGGGTTCATTTTATCGAACGGCAGAAACTCCGGAAAAACAGTTTCTGCTAAGGCGGTTGACAGAGGTCTGACGTCGAAAAAGACAATGCTCCGCAAAGAAGACTCCGCTAACGTGTTTAGCCGGCAAGAATTTCAACCATATACTTTGCGTCCTGAATATTACAGTGCCGTAGCTTTCGGGTATCCGAAGCACAAAGGGGCGGCGCTGCTGAGGAAGTAGTATATTCTCTGATTAGGTGTTACATATGTTTCAGCCCTGTGGGCTGAGACGCCCAGGCTTGCCTCGCAAAACAAGTAACATATCTGTTGCGACGAGCGGACTGCCGCTGGGCTGTTTGTGGCCGGGCCAAAAAAGGGCGGTGAGGTTACTGGGATAAAGCTTGGCGGTTTTGGGGGTGGTGCTTACCTTTGGGTCATGAAAAAGTCCCTGCTGCTCCTGCTGTTCGCTGCCTGCGCTTCCTTGTCCCTCACGTCCTGCGAACAGGCACCCGACGCTGAGAAAGACCCCAACGCCGATGCCGCCTATAAGCGCAGCCACCGGGCTGATGGATACCGCGAAGCTCAGCGTAGCAACCCCGCTCAGTAAGTAGCCCTCGGCGGCTGGCAACGCTTCTCTTTCTGCTATCATAAAAAGCCCCACCCGATTTACTTCGAGTGGGGCTTTGCTATTTGTGGCGGGTTGGAACCTTGCCCGAGCCTATCAGGCGGAAACGGGTACGAGCGTCGCCGTCAGATCAGGCAGGTAGATGTCTTCCAGCAGGGCATTTTCGAGCAGGTCGGCCCAGGTGCGCAAGTACAGCACCACATCATCGCGCTGGTTATGGCGCAGGGCATTGCGGCGCTCAATGGGAATAGCCCGGCGGATGGTGGCGTCGGAGAGGCGCTCGAGGTGGGCCAGGTCGGTGCGGGTAAAGCCCAGGGCCAGCATCTCGTCGATAGTAGCGTCGATGGGCAGGCCACTGGTAGGGCAGTAGTCGGTAAGCTGCCGCTCCCAGTCGCCGTAGCGCTGCATAGCGCGGGCGTGGATTTCGGCTTTGGTGAGGTGGGTGATGGTCTGGGCGAGGTGGCCGCAGTTGCAGCTGCCCATGTGCCCCCACTGGTAGGGCGCTTCGGTGGCGAGGCGCTGGGCGGTGTTGCGCAGGGCCTGAATAACGGGAAGGGTGCTCTTAGCCATACAAAAATGAGCTTGAGGGGAATCAACCGGGGAAAAGACTGGTACGCTGATAAGCCGGATGATAAGGGTTTTGTTTCAGCTGGTGAGTTGGTTGGACCGAAAAATCAGCTAACGGCCCTTGGAATCACGCCTACAAAAAAACGCCCGGTCCTGCGACCGGGCGTTTTTTGTAGCCAGTACGGGTTGCAAACCGCGGTTAGCGGCCGCTGTTGCCGCGATACGGCCGCCGGGGCTGACCGCTGCCGCTGCCACCGGCAGCTCGCTCCCCAGCGGGCCGGGGGCTACTGGAAGAGCGGCCGCCGCCGCCGCTTCCTGCCGGGCGCGACTCACTGCGGCCGGTGCCACCGGAGCGGGCTGCGCCTTCGGCCCGGGGCGGGCGGGCATCACCACCCCGACCGGGGCGGGCGGGCCGGCCGGCGGGACCTTTGGGGCGCTGAATGGCCGGGCCACCGGTGAGGGGCACGGGCACCACGAAGGGGCTGAAGTACGGATGGTCGGAAACGACCGGAATCTGCTTGCGGATCAGCTTCTGAATGTCCTGTAGGTAGGCGCGCTCCTCTTCGTCGCAGAAGGTGAGGGCCTTGCCGTCGGCGCCGGCGCGGCCGGTGCGGCCGATGCGGTGCACGTAGGTTTCGGGCTCGTTCGGAACTTCGTAGTTAATCACGTGGGTCAGCTCGTCCACGTCGATGCCGCGGGCGGCAATGTCGGTGGCCACCAGCACGCGGGTGCTGCCGGCCTTGAAGTTCGACAACGCCCGCTGGCGGTGGTTCTGCGACTTGTTGCCGTGAATGGCTTCGGCCGGAATATTACCTTTGGCCAGGGTCTTCACCACCTTATCGGCCCCGTGCTTGGTGCGGGTAAACACCAGCACGCGCTTGATAGCCTTATCCTGCAGAATATGCTCCAGCAGCTCGGGCTTGTCGTTTTTGGGTACCATAAACACCGACTGGGTGATGGTATCGGCCGTGCTCGACACGGGCGTGACGGCCACCTTCACCGGGTTCGGCTTCAGGATGGAGCCGGCCAGCTCCTGGATCACGCCGGGCATGGTGGCCGAGAAGAACAGCGTCTGGCGCGAGGCCGGCAGCTTGGGCAGGATGCGCTTGATATCGTTGATAAAGCCCATGTCCAGCATCCGGTCGGCCTCGTCGAGCACGAACACCTCGATGTGGCGCAGGTCCACGAAGCCCTGGTTCATCAGGTCGAGCAGGCGGCCGGGGGTGGCAATGAGGATTTCCACGCCGCGCTTCAGGGCGTTGACCTGGGGCGTCTGGCCCACGCCGCCGAAGATGACGGTGTGGCGAATGGGCAGGTGGCGGCCGTAGGCGGCAATGCTTTCCCCGATCTGGATGGCCAACTCACGGGTCGGGGTGAGCACCATGCAGCGGATGCGCGAGTGCGAATGATTTTCCAGCTTGGCCGTCTGGCTCAGAATCTGGAGGATGGGCACGGTGAAAGCCGCCGTTTTGCCGGTGCCCGTCTGGGCCACGCCCAGCAGGTCACGGCCGTCGAGCACGTGCGGAATAGCCTGCTCTTGAATGGGGGTTGGGGTAGTGTAGCCTTCCTCGTGCAGGGCACGCAGGATGGGCGCAATTAGATTGAGTTCGTCGAACGTCATCAGAAGGGAAATGGGAGAAAAAAAGGCCGCGGCACAGGTTGAAACGGCCGGTTGCAGCCCTTTTTAAAGAAAGCAGGCTGCGGGTACAGAAAAAAGAAAAGGAAAGTGGGCCTGAAAGACCGGAAATGACCGGGGCGTGGAGCCGGATTGGTCAGAAAACGTATAAGCCCAACAGAATGCCGGAGGCTTTCGGCTCCATTTTGAAAAAACTATTTCTCACTCGTATCCAGGCTTATGAACGTCACCGACCGCCACCTACTCTACGATGGCCACTACAAACTTACGCAACTCCTGGTGCAGGACGGTGCCCAGCAGCTCAAACGGGAGCGGTTTGAGCCCGGACCGGCCGTCGGAGCCCTGGTTTTCGACACCCGAAAGCAGCGCTACGTCTTCGTGCGGCAGTTTCGGGTGGGTCCTGAGTCGGAGGTGCTCGAAATTCCGGCCGGCATGCTCGATCAGGAAGATACGAGCCCCGAAGAAGCCGTGCGCCGCGAAATCCGGGAGGAGCTGGGCTACGACGTCGACAAGCTGGAGGCCATCGTGGAGTGCTTCGCGTCGCCGGGTAACAGCGCCGAAAAGTTCTACCTCTACTACGCCGAGGTCAGCCGGCAGACCGGCGCCGGGGGCGGCGTGGCCGAGGAGCATGAGCAGCTCGAAATAGTGCTGCTCACGCGGGCCGAGCTGGCGGCCGAGCCCTGGC
This sequence comes from Hymenobacter algoricola, assembly GCF_039539525.1. Classification (NCBI taxonomy): domain Bacteria; kingdom Pseudomonadati; phylum Bacteroidota; class Cytophagia; order Cytophagales; family Hymenobacteraceae; genus Hymenobacter; species Hymenobacter algoricola. The sequence continues at coordinate 21,179 of NZ_BAABDH010000108.1, forward strand.
AGGATGCCAAAACCCTGGTGGCCGTGCAGTGGGAGCGGCTGCGCCAGCAGTAAGCGCTGACGTTTACCATTTGGAAAAACAGCTACTAAAAAGCCGAGCCGGTTGTAAACCAGGTTCGGCTTTTTAGGGGGTCAGCAAAGCTGAAAAAGCGCTTTACTGCGGGCTGATGATGTATTCGAAGCTTTGCTTGAGCTTGGAGTCGGTGATGGTAAGCGTGAGGGGCTGCGCGGTTTCGGTTTTAACAAATGGAATGCTGCGCGTGCTCTTGTACTGATCCTGGTTCCAGAAGCGGCCGGTGCCCGGCGTGAGCGTCTGGGCGAAAACCTCCTTGCCGTCCTTGTCCTTGGCCGACAGCGCCAGCAGGGAAGGGTCGGCATTCTGGGCGCCGCGCCGGTACATGGTCACGGTCAGCTCACCGCCGGGGGGCAGCGTGCGCAGGCGGCGCTGGTAGGTGCTGTCGGCCCAGCGGTTCATCTCGCGCTGCGCGTCGATGGCAGTGAGCATCTCGGCGTAGGGACGGTAGGCCACGCGGGTCATGGTGGCGTCTTTCTGGGAGTCCTCGTCAGTGTTTTTGGTCACGTTCTGCACCAGCGCACACTCTTCATCCTTCTTCGGCCGCAGGTAGCGCTTGCGCTCGGGGGTAATCATCTGGGCCGAAGCCGCCAGCGACGACAGCAGGGAAACGAGCAGGAAAAGTTTTTTCATCAGGGTATAGTAAAGAAGAAGCCGAACGGCGGCCGGGCCGCGCCGCCCAAAGGTACGCAGGCGGCCGGCCGCCGCCGCGGCCCCGCGTTCAAACCCCGTGCCGGAACGACGGAACCCCCGCCGGCCGCGCCGAACCACGCGCCCAAAAAAGTTGACAAAGCCGTAACACGGCCGTAATAGCGGCATCACACCGGCCGACGACCTTTGAAATAGGTTAATCGTCCTGATCATATGCACGCTCCCGCCGCAGTTCCGTTGTTGCGCCGCCTGGCCCGGGGGCTGGCTTATGGGTTGTTCCAGGCCGCGCTGGGGCTGGCCTTCGCGGGCCACTCGGCCGCGGGCGTCTGGTCGCCCTTCCGGCTCGGCGGCGAGGAGCGGCAGAAAATCCCGACCCGGCCCCGCCGCCGGGCCCGTCTGCATGCTAACCCCGCCCTCGGATGAGTGAACTCAAGCGCCCGCGCCGGCGAAAAGTAGAAGTAGTAGTCGTGTCCGATGTGCACCTGGGCACCTACGGCTGCCACGCGGCCGAATTGCTGCGCTACCTGAAAAGCGTGAAGCCCCGGGTGCTGGTGCTCAACGGCGACATTGTGGACATCTGGCAGTTCAGCAAGCGCTACTGGCCCGCCGCCCACATGCGGGTGGTGCGCTACCTGGCCGGCCTGGCCGCCAAAGGCACCAAGATCCACTACCTGACCGGCAACCACGACGAGCTGCTGCGCAAATTTGCCGGTACCCACCTGGGCAACTTCCGCATCGACAACAAGCTGGTGCTCGACCTGCCCGACGGCAAAGCCTGGCTGTTCCACGGCGACGTGTTCGACGTGACCATGCAGCACTCGCGCTGGCTGGCCCGGCTCGGGGCCCACGGCTACGACTCGCTGATTCTGCTCAACCGCGTCGTCAATTTCCTGCTCCACAAGCTGGGCCGGCCCCGCGTGGCGCTGTCGAAGGCGGTGAAGAACCGGGTGAAGGGCGCCGTGAACCTGATCAGCGGCTTCGAGCAGACCGCCGCCCGCATTGCCGTCGACAATGGCTACCGCTACGTGGCCTGCGGGCATATTCACCACCCCGAAATCAAAACCGTGACCACGCCGGAAGGCGAGGTGGTGTACCTGAACTCCGGCGACTGGGTCGAAAACCTGACGGCGCTGGAATATTCCGCCGCCACCGGCTGGCAGCTCTACCGCTACGCCGACGACCCCGCTATGCAGCAGGCGGCGCCCCACGAAATTGACGCCGGCGACCAGGCCGCCGATACGCCCGTTACCGAGCTGCTCAGTGATTTGCTGGTGGAGCTCAACCTGCACCCGCCCGCGGCGGCCCCGTCACCAGCCTAACTCCTTATGCCCCGCATCCTTTACGCCATTCAGGGCACCGGCAACGGCCACCTCAGCCGCGCCCTCGATATCGTTCCGCTGCTTGAGCAGCACGCCAGCCGCGTCGACGTGCTGGTCAGCGGGCCGCCGGCCGACATCCGGCTGCCGTTTGCGGTGAAGTACCGCTGCCACGGCATGGGGTTTGTATTCGGCAAAAAAGGCGGCATCAACTTCGTCAAGACCTTCTGGCAGCTCAACTCCGCCGCCTTTCTGCGCGAAATCCGCCAGCTGCCCGTCACGTCGTATGACCTGGTCATCAGCGACTTCGAGCCGGTGTCGGCCTGGGCCTGCCAGCTGCGGCAGGTGCCCTGCGTGGGCCTGAGCCACCAGAGCGCCGTGCTGAGCGACTACGCCCCGCGCCCCCGGCAGGAAGATCTGCTCGGGCGGGCCGTGCTGCGCCACTACGCGCCCACCACGGCCCAGGTCGGCTTTCACTTCGAGCGCTACGAGTCCGGCATTCACACGCCCGTCATCCGGCGCCAGGTGCGCGAGCTGACCCCGCAGAACGACGGCCACTACACCGTCTACCTGCCCGCTTTTGATGAGCCGACCCTCGTGCGCCGCCTGCGCTACCTGAGCGCCACCACCCGCTGGGACGTGTTTTCCAAGCACAGCCAGCAGGAATCGGAGCAGGGCCTGGTGCGGGTGCGGCCCGTGAGCGGCGCCGCCTTTACCGACAGCCTGGCCCGCAGCGCCGGGGTGCTGTGCGGGGCCGGCTTCGAGACGCCCGCCGAGGCGCTGTACCTGGGCAAGAAGCTGCTGGTGATACCGATGAAAAACCAGTACGAACAGGCCTGCAATGCCGCCGCCCTGGCCCGCCTGGGCGTGCCCGTGGTGAAGGGCCTGCAGGACAAGCACCTGGCCGGCCTCGACGAGTGGCTGCAAACCGGCCGCCCGGTGCCGGTGCAGTACCCGGATGAAACGGCCGCCGTTATCAGTCAGCTGCTGCTGGCGCACCTGCCGGTGGCAGTGCGCTAGCCGGGCTTATTTCCCAATTGCTGCCAAAACACGTTCTTACCGAATGCCCGATATTATTGTCGACCTGCCCGCCGCTTTCTTTCCCGCCACCACGCCCACGCCCTATTGCCGCGCCGACTTTGGCCCGGACTTCCACTGGGGGGTAGCGGCGGCCGCCTACCAAACCGAAGGCGCCTGGAATCAGCGCGGCAAGGGGCCCAGCATCTGGGACGAGTTTGTGCGGCGCCCGGGCCGCATCCGCCGCGGGGAAACGGCCAAGATTGCCGCCGACTTCTACCACCGCTGGCCCCAGGACCTGGAGCTGCTCTACCAAATGGGCATCCCGGATTTCCGCTTTTCCGTGGCCTGGTCGCGGGTGATGCCCCAGGGCACGGGCGCTGTCAACGCGGCCGGGATGGACTTCTACGACCGCCTCATTGATGGGTGCCTGGAGTGCCATATCACGCCCTGGGTTACACTCTACCACTGGGATTTGCCGGCCGCCCTGCAGCGCCGCGGCGGCTGGACCAACCCCGACGTGGTGGGCTGGTTTACTGATTACGCCCAGCGCGTGGCCGCCCGCCTCGGCGACCGGGTGCAGCACTGGATGGTGCTCAACGAGCCGATGGTGTTTGTGGGGGCCGGGCAGCTGCTGGGCCTGCACGCGCCGGGTAAGCGCAGCCTGGGCGGTTTTCTGGCCTCCGTACACCATGCCGCGCTGGCCCAGGCCGAGGGCGGCCGGGCCCTGCGGGCCGCGCTGCCCGCCACGGCCCGGATCGGCACTACCTTTTCCTGCTCGCAGGTTACGCCCTGGCGGCCCACGCTGCCCCGCGACGTGCGTGCTACCCGCCGCGCCGACGCCCTGCTCAACCGGCTGTTTGTGGAGCCCGCGCTGGGCCTGGGCTACCCGGTGGCCGACCTGCCGCTGCTCAGCTGGCTGGACCGCTACCACCGCCCCGGCGACGAGGCCCGCCTGCCCTTCGCCTTCGACTTTCTGGGGGTGCAGAACTACACCCGCGAAGTGGTGCGCTACTCGCCTTTCGTGCCGCTGGCGTGGGCTTCGCTGGTCGGGGCGAAGCAGCGCGGGGTGCCCTATACCCAAATGGGGTGGGAGGTGTACCCCGAGAGCCTCTACCATATGCTGCACCAGTTCGGGGCCTATGCCAATGTGCCCCGCCTGCTCGTAACGGAAAACGGGGCGGCTTTCCCCGACACGGTGACTGCTGCCGGCTGTATTCCGGATGCGGGTCGGCGGGCCTACCTGCGGGCGGCCATCGGGCAGGTGCTGCGCGCCCGGCGGGAGGGCGTGCCCGTCGACGGCTACTTCGCCTGGTCTTTCACCGACAACTTCGAGTGGGCCGAAGGCTACGAGCCCCGCTTCGGGCTGGTGGGCGTCGACTTCGCCACCCAGCAGCGCACGGTAAAAGAATCGGGGCGCTGGTACCAGCGCTTTCTGGCAGGAGAGAAGGTTGAGCAAAATGCCGGCCCGCTGCTGGAATCGGCGCGCGGCCTGCCGGCGGCCCGGAAGTAGCGGGGCGGCTTGCCAACGACAGGGTTTGCCAGCCCTACTTCCATTTTTCGGGATACACGCTGATGCCTGCCAGCAGGAAGCGCGGCAGCCGTCCCATGGTTTCCTGGCGCTCGGTGTTGGCCGAAAAGGAGTTAAGGCTGTACACGCGGTTGTTGAGCAGGTTGCGGGCCGACAGCGTTAGTTTCACCCGCTCGCCCGTGAAGAGAAACTTACTGACGTTGACATCAACCAGCAGGTTGGAGTTGCTGCCGCCCGCGGCATACGAGTTCAGCACGGCCGTGGCCGCTACCTGCGTGAAGGGGCTGCCGCCCCACTTCTTGTCCAGCCGAAAAGCCGGCTCGTGCCGGGCATTGCGCACTGCCGCCGCGCCGGCCGCGGAAGAGGTTTGCTGGGTAAAAACGGTGCGCCAGTCCAGCTTGAGTACGGTGCCCTGCGGGCCGTTCCACTTCACCCCGGCCGCCGCCACCCCCAGGAAAGTACGGAGCGGCAGCACGGTTCCCTGCGTCAGAATGGCGCCCTGCAGCCATTGGGCGGTAAAGAAGGAGTGCAGACTGTAGGATTTTTGCTGATTGAGCTGAAACCACAGCACCGACGCCGACGTGGCCCGGACGCGCACATCGGGCTGCCCGTAGGTGCGGGACAAAAAAACCAGGGAGCTGAGCTGGACGTCCGTTAGAACAGGCTGTTCATCCCGGCTGCGGCGGGCCGGTACTCTACAAAATCCTCCGGCCAGAAGCTGGCCTGGGGCTGGCGCTGCAGCGTGGCGGCATCCAGGTAGTGCCCAGAGCCAGGCCAGCAGCAGCACGGGCAATGCGTCGGCCTCCAGCACCACCAATACCCTAACCTATAAGGGCGAGGTTACGGTGTACCAGACCACCGGCCTGATCGACGCGCTACGGCTCACCAAGCATAGCTCCGTCACCGTCAGTGCTTCCGGCAAAAGCCTGTTGAATAGCGCGTCGGCAACCGTAGAACTGCACAATACCGCGAACTGACGGCGGCTCCGCCCGCCGGCGGCAGCGTTGCTCACAAGGGGATTTTTCTATCTTGGGTCATGTCTGCCACGCTCACCCTTACCCATTCCTTCTACACGGCGCCCCTGCTGGAAACCGGGCGGCTCGTACTACGGCCCGACCAGCCAACCGATTTAGCGCCCTTTGTCGCCATGTGGGCCGAGCCCGACTTCCACCGCCACCTGGGTGGCAAGCCGATTACCGAAGAAGAGGCCTGGGCCAAGCTGCTGCGCAACGCCGGCCTCTGGCCGGTGCTGGGCTTCGGCTACTGGGCGATGGAGGAAAAGTCCAGTGGCCGGTTCATTGGGCAGGTGGGCTTCGCCGACTTCCAGCGCGCCATCGACCCCTCCCTGAAGGGAGTACCCGAAATCGGCTGGGTGCTGGCCCCGGCGGTCCACGGCCGGGGCTATGCTACCGAAGCCGTGCGGGCCGTGCTGGCCTGGGGCGACGCGCATTTTGCCCCGGCCCGCACCGTCTGCCTCATCGACCCGGAAAATCGGGCCTCGTTGCGGGTCGCGGAAAAGTGCGGCTACCGGCTGCTGGCCCGCACTACTTATAAGGAGCAGCCCATCCTGGTGCTGGCGCGCTGAGCTGCCTGGCCTCAGGGCCGGCTTTGCGTGGTATCCTGGGATGCCGGCGTAGGGTACGGCCGGTGGCGGCAACTCAACAGGAACAAAAAAACCCTTCAGCGCGGGCTGAAGGGTTTTTAAACACAAAAGGCTCTCCTTACGAAGAGCCTTTTGCGGTCCGGACGGGACTCGAACCCGCGACCTCCGCCGTGACAGGGCGGCATTCTAACCAACTGAACTACCGAACCGGTTTCTCGCGCTGAAAAGCCAGATGCTTTTCGTTTGAGTGATGCAAAAGTAGAAGACTCTTTTGGACTATACAAACGGAGAGGACAGAAAATGCCGTTTTAGCGGTCTGCCGGCGCGTAGTCAGGTGAGAACTAGCGGAATGAAATCTGATATATTTTTGGCCAATCGTGGTCCGGCAGACGTTCTGACGCCTGCGGAGCCTGGTTGCCGGTTGATGGCCGGCCCCGAAAAACAGCCTCGGGCCGTGCCTATCCGTTCGGGTACCCTGGTTTTTGGCGCTCGGTATCGGCAGTTTTAGCTGCTATCAGTACCTTGGAAGGAGCATTCAATTTTACAGGGTATGAATTCGGATAAAATAGCAGCAGAAGCCCAAGCACTTACTACCGTCGGCATAGCGGCCCAATTGGCTGCGGGAGCTGCGGCGGCGGCTACGAAAGCCCGGAAGCGGGACCGGCTGGAAGAAATCCTCGTCTCCTCGGCCGCGTCTACGGCGACCAGACTGCTGCCCCTGATGGAGCTCATCGAACGGATTCGGCCGCATACTGCCAACGATTCGGTGTTCAGCTCCCGTCGGGAAAAGATAAATGCCCAGCTGACCATTGTTTGCGAGCAGCTGAAAGCGGAGAAACCCAAGCGGCAGGCTATTGCCGACGCGTTCAAGACGATGGGGGAGTTCGTGGTGGAGGAATCCCGGGAAGTCAGCAGGGATGAGGTAAAAGAATCGGCCAAGCGGTTCGTGCTGGCCACCATCAGGCACGCGCCGGGCCTCATCAACGCCGCCCACCAGGCCCGCTTGCTTTCCTGAGAGAAGTCCGTCAGTCTTATTCCAGGCCGTTTGAAACGAGAAAATCCCCTTCAAAACAGTTTTATCAAACTGCCCCCCACTGCCTTTTCTGAGTTGGCTGTAGCTGGCGTCGTCCAGCCTTTCGGCAATGACGACGGCTGGTTGGCTGGAGGACGGGGGGAGGTAGTCATTGTAGGTAATGGCGATAGTCCCGTTCTCACACGTCACGACTGCTTCGAAACAGGCGTCAAAGCCACTCGATTTAGCTACCATCACGCAGCGGCGACGCGGGACTTCACGGGTGCTATAGTTGCCGGCTACGAAGGCCCCCCCCGATGGAACAGACGCCAGTATTCGACTACCGTTACCGGTTGCGTACAGCCTTTCACCTCGTGGACCGTGAAGGTATAGTCATTTCTAAGCGTGAATCACCCAACCACCAGAGCCAAGACCAGGGAAAGTAAAGGCAAGGCCTTTTTCACGCGTGGGCGGGGGGACAAGGGTAGGATAGCGAGTGCGCAAAATAACACGGCGGCGGCGGCGGCAGGTAGCTGCTTAAAGCAGAAAAGGCTCCTTAGCGTTATGCTAAGGAGCCTTTTCTTGCATTGCTGCGGTCCGGACGGGACTCGAACCCGCGACCTCCGCCGTGACAGGGCGGCATTCTAACCAACTGAACTACCGAACCAGGGTAGCTTTAACCGCGGCAGCCGTTGTGCTTTCCGTTAAAGTGATGCAAAGGTAGGCGTAGGTTTGGGATTACCCAACGGCCGCCCCGAATTTTCCCTGAAACCGGCCGGCCCCGGGCCTTTGTGGCTGTTTTTCAGCACTATTATTTTTCCGCCGAATGATTCCCCGCCGGTGGCGTCCCCGGTGTAGGGGTTTCCCGTACCTTTGCTTTCCCCCGTGACGGTGCTTATTTGCCGCCAACCTCGCATCTTAGCGACCCGTTTTCCTCTTTCTGCACTCCTCTGACGCATTCTTACTTTGGCACTGCTCCTCGATTTCGAACAACCGATTGCTGCCCTCGAAGGCAAACTCCGTGAAATGCAACAGCTGGCCCTCGACAGCCAGGTGGACGTTTCGGAGGCCGTAACGGCCCTGGAAGCCAAAATCAAGGCCCTCAAGAAGGAAACCTACGCCAACCTTACCCGCTGGCAGCGCGTGCAGCTCTCGCGCCACCCCGAGCGCCCTTACACCCTCGATTATATTGAGGGCATGACCGACAAGTTCATCGAGCTGCACGGCGACCGGACCGTGGGCGACGACAAGGCCATGGTGGGCGGTTTTGCCGACCTGGATGGCCGCTCAGTGATGTTTATCGGGCAGCAAAAGGGCCGCAACACCAAGCAGCGGCAGTTTCGTAATTTCGGTATGCCCAACCCCGAGGGCTACCGCAAGGCCCTGCGCCTGATGAAGCTGGCCGAGAAATTCGGCAAGCCCATCGTGACGCTGATTGATACGCCCGGCGCCTTTCCGGGGCTGGAAGCCGAGGAGCGGGGGCAGGGCGAGGCCATTGCCCGCAACCTGAAGGAAATGTTCCTGCTCAAGGTGCCCGTTATCTGCGTCATCATCGGCGAGGGGGCCTCCGGCGGCGCGCTGGGCATTGCCATCGGCGACCGGGTGCTGATGCTGGAAAACACCTGGTACTCGGTTATTTCGCCCGAGTCGTGCTCCAGCATCCTGTGGCGCAGCTGGGACTACAAGGAGCAGGCCGCCGAAGCCCTCAAGCTCACGGCTACCGACATGCTGGCGGCCAAGCTCGTGGACGGCATCGTGAAGGAGCCCCTGGGCGGCGCCCACACGGCCCCCGACAAGATGATTGACACGCTGCGCAAAACCCTGATCAAAACTCTGGACGAGCTCGAAGCCCTGCCCGCCGACGAGCGAATTTCGCAGCGCATCGACAAGTTCTCGGCCATGGGAGTTGTCGTGGAATAAGGCAATTAAAAATTCTCAGCCTCCTCGGTACTACGTGAGGAGAGGCCATTTTTGATTCTTCACTTTAATTGAGAAAATGACCGTTCATACCCTCGATACCGGCTTGTTCAAACTTGACGGCGGCGCCATGTTTGGCGTGGTGCCCAAGTCGATGTGGCAGAAGCTGAACGCGCCGGACGCCAACAACATGTGCACCTGGGCCATGCGCTGCCTGCTTATTGAGGACGGCAAACGGCTGATGCTCATCGACAACGGCATCGGCGACAAGCAGGACGAGAAGTTCCGCGGCCATTTCTACCTGCACGGCGACGACACGCTGGAAAAATCCCTGCGCCGGCTCGGATTTACGGCGGCCGACGTCACCGACGTGTTTCTGACCCACCTGCACTTCGACCACTGCGGCGGCTCGGTCATCCGCACTGCGGCCGGCAAGCTGGAGCTGGCCTTTCCGAATGCCACCTACTGGTCGAACGAGGCGCACTGGAGCTGGGCCACGCAGCCGAACCCGCGCGAGAAGGCCAGCTTTCTGCGCGAGAATATCCTGCCCATCCAGGAAAGCGGCCACCTGCAGTTTGTGAGCAAGGGCACCGCGCCCGCGCTGCTGCCGCAGTTCCGCGAGATTATCTTCGCCGACGGGCACACCGAGAAGATGATGGTGCCGCTGCTCAACTACAAGGGCCGCACGCTGGCTTTCATGGCCGATTTGCTGCCCTCCGCGGCCCACGTGCCGCTGCCCTACGTGATGAGCTACGACGTGCGGCCGCTGCTGACCCTGACCGAGAAGGAGGCCGTGCTGCGCCGCGCCGCCGACGAGAACTGGGTGCTGCTGCTCGAGCACGACCCCACCCACGCCTGCTGCACGGTGCAAAACACGGAGAAAGGCGTACGCCTGGCCGAAACCTTCCGCCTCGAAGACCTCTAACCCCAGCCCAACCCGATGCAGAAGATAGGCGTGGCATTGTCGGGGGGCGGGGCCCGGGGTATTGCCCACCTGGGCGTGCTGGCCGCGCTGGATGAGCTGCAGATTCCGGTGGCGCATCTGGCCGGGGTGAGCTCCGGAGCCATTGCGGCCACGTTTTACGCCGCCGGCTTTACGCCCGCCCAGATTCTGCACCTGCTCACTACCACCAACGTGGCCCGGCTGATGCGCCCGGCCTTCAGCCGCTACGGCCTGCTGCACTTCGACGCCGTGGAGCAGCTCTTCATCCGCCACCTGGGGCTGGATGCCTCTTTTGCCGATCTGCAGCGGCCTCTGACGCTCGTGGCAACGGATCTGGCCGAAGGCGTGTCGGTGTATTTCTCGGAGGGCCCCCTGATTCTGCCGCTGCTGGCCTCGTCGGCCGTGCCCATCGTGTACCGGCCGGTGGAGTACCAGGGCCGGCAGCTGGTCGATGGCGGCCTGCTCAACAACCTGCCCGTGGAGCCGATACTCGAACAAGGCATGCGCGTCATCGGGGTGCACTGCAACCCGATCAATAATGCGGCCCGCGTGACCAACTTCCGCAACCTGATTGAGCGCACCCTGCACCTGGCCATCAATGCCAACACCGTTCCGCGGCAGCGGCGCTGCGACGTGCTCATCGAGCCGCCGGAGCTGCGCCTGTACCGGCCGCTGGGCTACCGCCGGGCGCCGGAGCTCTACGAAATCGGCTACCGCTACACGATGAGCATGGCCGAGCAACTGCAGGCCCTGAGCTAGCCGCCCCCGGGCTGCCATCCTATAGCAGGGCTCAACAAGCGGAGCAAAACGCGCGGCATCGTCAAAAATCCCTATTTTTAAACCAGGCAGTCCGTTTTGCGTTGGACTGCCGAAACGCCCTCTATGCCCAAAGCTCCCCAAACTCCCGCCTTCTGGTACTATTTCTCGCGCTTCTGGTTTTGGCTAACTGGCTGGAAGCTAGCCTCCGTCGTGCCGCCGGGCATCACCAAGGGTATCATGATTGCCGCCCCGCACACCAGCAACTGGGATCTGCTCTACGCCCGGGGGGCCTTCTTTCTGATGAACGTGCCGGTGCGCTTTACCGTGAAAAAAGAGTGGGTCGACAACAAGTTTGTGGGCTGGCTCGTCCGCTCCCTCGGTGCGCTGCCCGTGGACCGCAGCCGCAACAACAGCCTCGTGGACGGCATGGTGCAGCTGTTCAACAACAATGACGAGATGGTCATCATGATTACGCCCGAGGGCACCCGCAGCTACCAGCCCAAGTGGCGCAAAGGCTTCTACTTTGCGGCCATGGGCGCCAAGGTGCCGATTCTGCTGGGCTTTCTGGACTATAAAAACAAGGAAGCCGGCGTGGGCCCGGTGTTCTGGCCCACGGGCAACTACGAAGCCGATACTGAGGAAATCAAAGCCTTTTACCGCACCAAAACCGGCAAATTCCCCGAAAAAGGAGTGCGCTAGTCCGCTACTGGCTTGCTGATTCTTGTTTGCCTTCCCAGTATCCACCTTTCATTGACCCCGCATGGAAAAGGTCCAGACGCTGCTGATTATTCTGTTTGCAGTAGGCGCTTTGGTGTGGCGCATGGTGCAGAAAGCCCGGGAAACAGCCGCCCGGGAAATCCGGGAGCGGCCCACAAGCCAGGGGCCGCCTTTGCCCGCAACGTCGTTTCAGGAGCTGCTGCGGCAAATGCAGGCCCAGAACGAGGCCGGTCGGCAGATAGAGCCCCCGGCGGCGGAAACCCGGCCGGTATTCCAGGAGCCGGCCCCGGCCCGCGAAACCTCCCAGCAGCGCACCCGCCGCCAGGAAGAGCAGCCCCGGCCCATAGTCCGGCCCGCGGTGCCCCGGCCCGAAGTGGCGCCGCCCACCGCGCCGCTGCAGGTGCAGCAGGCTACCCGGCCCAACGCCACCACGCGCCAGGTAACCGACATGCTGCGCAACCCGGCCGATGTGCGGGCCGCCTTCGTGCTGAGCGAGATTCTGAAACCCAAATTCTAGCGGCGGTCCTCACTACCAGCACCAGCGGCCCGGTTGCTTCAGCCGGGCTGCTGGCACTGGGAGTGAGCTGTTCGTTTTAATCCTGGGTGAGGGCATAGCTCATCAGGTTGGCGCCCATGCGCAGGGCCGCTTCGTGGCTGGCGGGGGAGTCTTCGGGGTAAGTGCCCAGGTCTTCCCAGCCGTTGCCCAGGTCGCACTCAAAGCTGTAGAAGCACACCAGCCGGCCCTTGTAGAGCAGGCCGAAGCCCTGGGCGCGCTTGCCGTCGTGCTCGTGCACCTTGGGCAGCCCTTTGGGAAAAGGAAATTTCTGGTGGTAGATAGGATGGGAGTACGGCAGCTCCACGAACTCCAGCTCGGGAAACACCTTCTTCATCTCCGGCCGGATGAACTTGTCGAGGCCGTAGTTGTCGTCGATGTGCAGAAAGCCGCCGCCGGTGAGGTAGCGGCGCAGGCTTTTGGCCTCGGCGTCGGTGAAGGACACGTTGCCGTGGCCCGTCATATGCACGAAGGGATAGGTGAACAGTTCGGGCGAGTCCAGCTCCACGGTGGCCTCATCGGGGGCAATGTTGGTGCGCAGGGCCTGGTTGCAGAAGCGGATCAGGTTGGGCAGGCTGGTTTTGTTGGCGTACCAGTCGCCGCCGCCGCCGTAGTGCAGCTTGGCAATGCGGAAGCTGGGCGGGGGCGCGGCCGCCGAGAGGGCCAGCAGGAGCAGAGCGGAAAGCAGCAGGTTTTTGAGCATAGGCAGGGTGGGAGCAGCACGGCCCCATATCGACTACAAAGTAACGGATAGCCGTGAAAGTTCAGGACCGTAGTAACGGCCCATCCCATCAGCGCCATACTGTTTGGCTTTATAAACCCGGTAAGCGTCCGTATCAGCCGCTGGGTCGGCTGATGTTGCTCGAAAAGGTGTTTCTTGCCGGAAGGACTGGTAGCTGTCCGGCCCGCAAACAATTATTACCAAATCTGCTAATGGTGACTGGCAAAGAATTAGTGAATCTGGGATTAAAACCAGGCAAGTGGTTTAAGGAAGCTCTCGATCATATCAATTCTTATGGTCTCGCGGGCGATGCTCTGCTGGCCTACCTCGACACCGTGAAGCCGGCCCCGGTGATTCCGCTTCTGAAAGCTGCGGTGCCGTTTTTTGAGAATATCAGCGCCGACACGGCCGTCGAGCAGGCCAACATCGACTACGTGAAGCAGTCGATGCAGCAGCTTATGCGTACGCCGACAGTAGTGGCGGGGGCCATTATGCCGGATGCCTGCCCGGCGGGGCCCTTGGGTACCATTCCGGTTGGGGGCATCGTGGCCACGCGAAATGCCATTCACCCCGGCATGCACAGCGCGGATATCTGCTGCTCCGTGATGCTCACTAATCTGGGCCGGGTTGATCCGAAAACCGTGCTGGATGTGGCCCAGCAGCTTACGCATTTCGGCCCCGGCGGCCGGCCCGCCGGGCAGCAGTTTGAGCTGCCGGCAGCGCTTCAGGCCGAGTTTCAGGATAATCCCTTTTTGAACTCGTTGCGCAGCCTCCGGTTTGCCCGGGAGCATCTGGGGACGCAGGGCGACGGCAACCACTTTCTGTACGTCGGCATTTCGCGCAATACCGGTGATACGATGCTCATTACGCATCATGGCTCGCGGGGCGTGGGTGCTGCGCTCTATACCCAGGGCATGAAGGTGGCCGAACGATTCCGGCAGGCCATTTCACCCGAAACGGCCCCGCCCAATGCCTGGATACCCAGCCAATCGGAAGAAGGGAAACAGTATTGGGCCGCGCTGCAAACGGTTCGCAAATGGACCAAGCAAAACCACCTGTGCCTGCATGACGCCATCGGCAGTCAGCTTGGCGCGCGGGTGCAGCAGCGTTATTGGAATGAGCATAATTTTGTGTTCCGTGACGGGGACTTGTTTTATCACGCCAAGGGAGCGACGCCACTGGACCCGAAATTTATGCCCGACATCACCGGCCCGCGCATCATTCCGCTGAACATGGCCCAACCCATCCTGATTGTGGAGGGCCCGACCACTGAAAACAACCTTGGCTTCGCCCCCCACGGTGCCGGCCGTAACCTAAGCCGGACCCGCCATAAGTCCAGTAAGGGCCGCCAGACGAAAGAGGACCTGTTTGCCGAAGAAACCCGCGGGATTGATGCCCGGTTTTTCTTCAATCAGATTGATATTTCTGAGCTGCCCAGTGCCTACAAGGATGCGGAGGAAGTGAAGCGGCAGATTGCGCAGTTCAACCTGGCCACCACCATCGATGAGATTCTGCCCTACGGCTGCATCATGGCCGGCGACTGGGAGCAGGATGCGCCCTGGCGCAGGAAGAAGCTGGCCAAGGAGGCCGCCCGGCTGGCCGCGGCGGATTCTCAGGCGGACGGCTCGGCCCTGCAGGAACAGTGGGGGAAAGTCCCTGGAACGTATCCTGGCTCCGGAAATGACTAAGGAAAAGCTGCAGCATTTTCTGCAACGAACAGGCTTTATCACGGCGGCTCAGGCCGAGGAAATTGCCGCGCAGTTCCGGCCCCGGATGCTGGCCCGCCACGGGATGCTGCTGGAGGCCGGCAAAGTCAGCGACGACTACTTTTTTCTGGACCAGGGCTTTATGCGGGCCTTTGCCTACGATACGGAGGGCAACGACACCACCACCGCCTTTTATGCCGCGGGCCAGCTGGTGTTCGAGGTAGCCTCTTTTTTCAACCGCACCCCTTCGCGGGAGTATATCCAGGCCCTGACCGACTGTCAGGGCTGGAGTATCCGGTATCAGGAGTTGAATGCCCTGTTTCATGCGCGGCCCGAGTTCCGGGAGTTTGGCCGGGCCATGCTGGTGCGGGGCTACGCGGGGCTCAAAGACCGGATGCTGGCCATGATAACCGAGCAGGCCGCCGCGCGCTACGAAGCGCTGCTGTGGGCTCAGCCGGAAATCCTGCAGCATGCTCCGCTCAAAAACGTGGCCTCCTACCTCGGGGTCACCGACTCGTCGCTGAGCCGCATCCGCAAGGGGAGCAGCAAAAAATAACGGTTGCCGGCCGTTCTTGTCATTTGGCAAGCCGTAACCGCGGCCGATGGGCTTCCTTTACCGCAACCAACTCCACCCCGCGGCCATGGAAACGATACCAGTTGCCCTTCGTCTTGCATTCGGCCTGAGCACAGCCTTGGCAGTCTGGCTTTTTTACCGGGCCGCGCACCGCTCCGGGTGGGTTTTGGCGGTACTGCTGCCGTGGCTGCTGATTCAGGGCGCGGCGGCGGGCAGCGGCTTTTACACCGTTACCAGTAATACGCTGCCGCCCCGGCTGGCGCTGGTGCTGGGGCCGCCTATGCTGGCTATAGTGCTGCTGCTGCTCACGGGCCGGGGCCGCCGGTTTGTGGATGGGCTGCGCCTGGAAACGTTGACGCTGCTGCACGTCGTCCGGATTCCGGTGGAGCTGGTGCTGTTCGGGCTGTACCTGCACCAGGCCGTGCCCCGGCTGATGACGTTCGAGGGGCGCAACTGGGATATCCTGACCGGGCTGACGGCCCCTGTGGTGTATTATCTGGCGTTCCGCAGGAAGCAGCTTGGCCGCTCGGGGCTGCTCATCTGGAATGTGGTGGGGTTGGCTCTGCTGCTCAACATCGTGGTCAACGCGGTGCTGGCGGTGCCCGGACCCCTGCAGCGCCAGGCCTTCGACCAGCCCAACGGGGCTGTTCTGCACTTCCCTTTCGCTTGGCTGCCCGGCGTGGTAGTCCCGCTGGCGCTGCTGGCCCACCTGGCCGCCATTCGCCGCCTGTTGCGGGCACCGCTGACTTCAGAATAGGCAGTGGCTGATATCAGGAGCTGCTCCGCTCCCGCGCCAGATGGACTGTAAACACGGCTGCCAGCGCCGCCGTTTCGGTGCGCAGCCGGGAGGCGCCCAGCGTCACCGGCCGGATACCCCGGGCCCGGGCCGCTTCGATTTCCTGGGGCGTAAAGTCGCCTTCGGGGCCAATGAGCACGCAGCAGCTCGTGCCCTGGGCCGCGACCTGCGCCAGGGCCGTCCGCTCCCCGGCTTCCAGGTGGGCAATGAAAGTCGTTTCAGCGGTCAGCGTCGGCACGAAGGCGGCGAAGTCGGTCAGCTCGTCCAGCTGGGGCAGCCACGCCTGGCCCGACTGCTTGAGGGCGCTGACGGCAATCTTTTCCAGCCGCTCCAGCTTTAGCTCCCGCCGCTCGGAGCGGGCGCAGCGCAGAAACGTGAGGCGGTCCACGCCCACTTCCACCGCCTTTTCCACCAGCCACTCCATCCGGTCGAGGTTTTTGGTGGGCGCCACGGCCACGTGCACGAAATAGGCGCGGCGCGGTACCAGCTCGTGCCCGGTGAGGCGGAGCTGGCAGCGCTTGGGATTGGCATCGGCCACGGTGGCCTGAAACACGCCGCCGCGCCCGTCGACCAGCACCACGGCGTCGCCGGGGGCGAGGCGCAGGACGCGCACGGCGTGCTTGCTTTCTTCTTCGGAAAGCTGGTAGGTGGGTTGCGGGGCCGTGAGGTCGGGAGCGTAGAAAGTAAGCATAGCGGTGCGAAGTACGGACACGGACCCATACTTCGCACCATGGCGGCCGCAATTCAAGGAGGGTGCGCCCGTCCCGGGCCCAGGAGCTGCCGCATGCCTGGGCGCCGCCGGGGCGGCCGGGCTAGCCCAGCGTTTCGTTCAGCAGCTGGGCCAGGCGAATGCCGGCCTGCTGAATGCGCTGCTGCATGAGCTGGGCGTGGGCGGGGTAGTAGGTGTAGTCTAGGTCGGCGCCGGCGGGCGTGTCGCGGTAGAGCTGCTCACTGGCCTGGTACGACTCCCAGAACCACTGGTCCATGGGCGTTTGCTGCCACTCCCGGCGCTGGCGGCGCGGCAGCTGGCTGTATTTACCCGCCATTTCGGTGTAGCTCAGGCCCTGGTACTCCAGCAGGCCCGAGTCCCAGAGGCTGTGCAGGTTGGTGTCCTTGCCCCGGAATTTCACCCTGACGTCGTTGCCGCCCTTATCTTCGGCGTGGCCGGCGTGCAGGGGCTGGTGGGCATCGCCCACCAGGTGCACCACAAACTTCAGCGCGGCCGTGCGTTCGGCGGGAGTGCTGGCGGCATCTTCGAGCTCACAGAGCTTGATCTGCAGGATCTGGTAGGCGTTAGCCTCCTTCTGCCCGTGCAGCGCCTGCAGGTACTGCGCCTGGTTCAGACCCGCGGGGGTGTTGACATAGTGCCAGGGCGCGGTGCCCTTGAAGCCGGGGTAGTAGCGGATTTCGTCGGGCCAGGTGCTGATCATCGTCAGTGTCTCGGTGCCCAGCAGGGTGGCAATTTCGTGGCGGGCCCCGGCAGAAAGGTGTTGTTCGGCAATCTGGGCCACGGCCCGGTGGCCTTCCATGCCCCAGGCCCAGAGGCGGAGCGGGGTAAGCGTGAGAAACAGTAGCGGGAGTAAGCGTTTGGGCATGGTTGGGGAGAGAGGTTGGGAATGGGCCGGTAAATTAACCCGATTCTATATACCGGCCCCAATTATTTGCCTCTTGCCCTGCGCGGTAGCGTATCAGCCCGGTTGGCCGGTGGGCCTCCGCCCGGGGCGGCCCGCGGGGCAAACCGCCGCCTGCGGTTGGCCCCAAAACGTAATAAGCCCCGCCGGCAGCTGCCAGCGGGGCTTATTACAGCGTTGCGCACCCTGCCTAAGCAGGTACCGCGTCCGATTTGGGTGCGCCGGCCAGAATTTCTTCGTTAGCGAAGTCGGCGTACTTGCGGAAGTTGGTCACAAACTTCTCGGCCAGCGAGGCGGCCGTCTTGTCGTAGCCTTCCTTATCGGCCCAGGTATTGCGCGGGTCCAGGATTTCGGTGGGCACGTTCGGCACCGAGGCCGGCACCTCCACCCCGAAAATCGGGTGCTTGGCGAATGCCACGTCCGTGAGCTGGCCTTCCAGAGCGGCCGTAATCATGGCGCGGGTGTAGCCCAGCTTCATGCGCGAGCCCACGCCGTAGGAGCCGCCGCTCCAGCCCGTGTTGATCAGCCACACGTTCACGTTGGGGTTCTCGTCCATCTTGCGGCCCAGCATCTCGGCGTACTTGGTGGGGTGCAGGGGCAGGAACACGGCGCCGAAGCAGGCCGAAAACGTGGTCTGCGGCTCGGTGATGCCCATTTCCGTACCCGCTACCTTGGCCGTGTAGCCACTCATGAAGTGGTACATGGCGTGGCTCTTGTCGAGGCGGCTGATGGGAGGCAGCACGCCGAAGGCATCGGCCGTGAGGAAGAAGATGTTCTGGGGCGCATCGGCCACCGAGGGCTCGATGGCGTTGTCGATAAAGTTGATGGGGTAGGCCGTGCGGGTGTTTTCCGTCACGCTCTTGTTGGCGTAGTCCACGGTGTGGGTGCCGGGAATAAACCGCGTATTCTCCACGATGGAGCCGAACCTGATGGCGTCCCAGATCTGGGGCTCCTTTTCGCGACTCAGGTCGATGACCTTGGCGTAGCAGCCGCCCTCGAAGTTGAAGATGCCCGCATCGGGGGTCCAGCCGTGCTCGTCGTCGCCGATCAGGCCGCGGTTCGGGTCAGCCGACAAGGTCGTTTTGCCCGTGCCGGAGAGGCCGAAGAACACCGCCGTGTCGCCGTCCTTGCCCACGTTGGCCGAGCAGTGCATGCTGAGCGTGTTTTTCTCGTGGGGCAGCAGGTAGTTCAGCACGCCGAAGATGCCTTTCTTCATCTCGCCGGCGTAGCCCGTGCCGCCAATCAGAATCATCTTCTTGGTGAAGTTGATGATGGCGAAGTTGGGCTGGCGGGTGCCATCCACGGCCGGATCGGCCTCGAAGCCGGGGGCGCAGATGATGCTGAAGTCGGGCGTCCAGGTGGTGTCGGCACCTTCTTCGGGGCGCAGAAACATGTTGTAGCAGAACAGGTTGTGCCAGGCCTGCTCGTTTACCACGCGCAGCTTAAGCTGGTAGTCGGCGTTGGCGCCGGCGTAGGCTTCGCGCACGTAGAGCTCCTTATCGACCAGGTACTGTACCATCTTGGCGTGGAGCTGGTCGAACTTGTCGGGGGCGAAGGGAATGTTGATGTCGCCCCACCACACGCTGTCGGCGGTGTTTTCGTCTTTCACCACGAAGCGGTCCTTGGGCGAGCGGCCGGTGAACTTACCGGTGTCGGCCATCAGGGCGCCGGTGTCGGTGAGGGTGCCTTCGCCATTGCGCAGGGCGTGCTCCACCAGCTCGGCGGGCGTAAGATTGAGGTGAACCTGGGCAGCTTGAGTAAAGCCCAGCGGCGCGAGGCGGTCGAGGGCGTTGGCGGCGGTGTTCTGCATAAGCCGAAAACGGGAAAAATTAGGGTGGGAAGAAGAAGTATCGGGAAACAAAATTAGTCAAAAAAGCTGGCCCGCCGCAGTTGCCGCCGGGAAAGTGCCGGAGGGCCGCGAAAATTCGCTGCAGTGGGCAGGCTTTCTACTCCGATTTACGGCAGCAGTTGCCACTTGCGAAAGTTTTGTAGTTTTACCAACCACCCGCCTGGTTGCAGCCGGCGGTCCTTTCCCCTTCCCAACACTTCACTTCTTTTTCATGCAAACGACCTCCGCTGTGCGGGAGCAGCAGCCACCGGCCGCCTCCACCAGCCACCCCAAGGGCCTGTACGTGCTCTTCGCTACCGAAATGTGGGAACGTTTCAGTTACTATGGTATGCGGGCGCTGCTGTCCCTGTACATGCTCAAGGCGCTCCTGATGAACAAGGAGATGTCGTCGCTCATCTACGGCAACTATACTTCGCTCGTGTACCTGACCCCGCTGCTGGGCGGCTACATGGCCGACCGCTACTGGGGTAACCGCCGTTCTATTCTGGTGGGGGGCCTGCTGATGGCCGCCGGCCAGTTTGCCCTGTTTTTCTCGGCCTCGCTGTACGGTGCCGGCCAGACCGAAGTGCCCCAGATGCAGCTGCTGCTGTTTTTCGTGGGACTGGGCTGCCTGATTTTCGGCAACGGCTTCTTCAAGCCCAACATCTCCTCGATGGTGGGCTCGCTCTACCCGAAGGGCGATTCCCGCATCGATGCGGCCTACACCATCTTCTATATGGGTATCAACCTGGGCGCGTTCTTCTCGCCCCTGGTCTGCGGCACGCTCGGCGACACGGGCAACCCGGCCGACTTTAAGTGGGGCTTCCTGGCCGCCGGCATCGGCATGCTGATCGGTAGCCTGACCTTTGAAATGCTGAAGCACAAGTACGTGGTAACCGCCGAGGGCACGCCGCTGGGCGCCAGGCCCGAGCGTACCGTGGAGCACTCGCCGGTAGTGCCGGTGCAGACCGACGGCCCCGTGCGCGCCGAAACCATTGCCCAGCCCGCCAAGAGCTTCGCCAGCAAGCTGCCCATGCTCATCGGCCTGTTTGCCGTGGTATACGCTACCATTGCGTGGCTCATGAACAAGGACTGGATTGGCGCGCTGGTGTTCTCGGCCATGATTGTGGCCCCCGTCACCATCCTGACCGACCCCACGCTCACGGCCCGCGAGAAGCAGAAGATCTACGTTATTTTCATCCTGAGCTTCTTCGTAATCTTCTTCTGGGGCACGTTTGAGCAGGCTGGTGCCTCGCTGACTTTCTTCGCCGACGAGCAGACCGACCGGACGCTGGGCGCCTCGGTGGTGCCGGCTTCCTACTTCCAGTCGGCCAACGCCTTGTTCATTATCGTCTTCGCGCCAATCTTTGCCGTGCTCTGGACCTGGATGGGCAAGCGCGGTACCGAGCCTTCCTCACCCCTGAAAATGTCCATCAGCCTGATGCTGATGGCCGTGGGCTACCTCATCATTGCCTTCGGGGTACGCGGCGTCGATGCCAACACCAAAGTGAGCATGTTCTGGCTCATCACCATGTATCTGGTGCACACCTTTGCTGAGCTGTGCCTGTCGCCTATCGGGCTGGCGCTGGTCAACAAGCTGGCTCCGGCCCGCTTCGCCTCGCTGCTGATGGCCGTGTGGTTTCTGGCTACGGCCGCCGGCAACAAGCTGGCCGGCGTGCTTTCGGGCCTGTATCCTCCCGGCCCCGGCGAGTTTGCTAAAGCCTCCAAGGAAGGCATCAACCTGCCCGGCATCCTGAACGGCACCACCCAGGCCACGGCCGACGTGATGACCAAGCTGACGGAGCTGGAGCTGACCTCGCACTGGCCCACGTTCCTGGGCTTCCAGATTACCAGCCTCTACGACTTCTTCATGATCTTCGTGGGGTTGTCGGCCGTGGCGTCGCTCATCCTGTTCGTGCTTTATAAGCGTCTGAATACGATGATGGCCGAGCCGGTAACGGCGGCGTAACTTCCACTGGTCTCAATGGAAAAGCCCTGTCAAACTCTTCTGGCAGGGCTTTTTTATGTTTTATGGAGTAAAATAATTCAATGATTCGGCTGGTCTTGTCGGAGGCTGGTTTATGGAATACCATCTTGCATTAAAGTCCCAGGATGTCAGACCGTGTGCATACCTGGTTAATTGTAGGCGTTAGCTTACTTGTGCTGTATGGTGGTTTGGGAATGCTCAATGTCCAGGTTAGCCTGAAATATGAAATCGGCAACGACCCCTGCCTTTCAGTAGTATCGGGCCGCAACCTGTGTGCTGATTACTAACGAATGAAGTGGCTGACCTGGGCCTCATTGGGAGGCGTGCTGGAGCTAATCGGGTTCAGCAACCAACTCGTCCGCAAAAAATAGCTGCTTAACTAATGCCCATAGAAAAGCCCCGCCGGACCGAAGTCCAGCGGGGCTTTTTGTTCTAAGCGAGAAGCTTAGCGGCTGATCTTACATCATGCCGCCCATGCCGCCCATGCCGGCGGCACCGCCGCCACCGTGGCTGTGCTCTTTCTCGTTCTCCGGCTCGTCCGAAATCACGCACTCGGTGGTCAGGAGCAGGCCGGCAATCGAGGCGGCATTTTCCAGCGCCAGGCGCGTTACTTTGGTCGGATCAAGGATACCAGCGGCCATCAGGTTCTCGTAGCGGTCCTCGCGGGCGTTGTAACCGAAGTCACCTTTGCCTTCGCGCACCTTCTGCACGACTACCGAGCCTTCGCCACCGGCGTTAGCCACGATGGTACGCAGGGGCGCTTCGAGGGCCGTGCGGATGATATTCACGCCGGTACGCTCGTCGCTGTTGTGGGTGTCAATGGCATCCAGCGCGTCGAGGGCGCGCACCAGGGCCACGCCGCCGCCGGGAACCACACCTTCTTCTACGGCGGCACGGGTGGCGTGCAGCGCATCGTCGACGCGGTCCTTCTTCTCCTTCATCTCCACTTCCGTAGAAGCGCCGATGTAGAGAATGGCCACGCCGCCCGAAAGCTTCGCCAGACGCTCCTGCAGCTTCTCCTTGTCGTAGTCCGACGTGGTGGTGCCGATTTGCGCCTTGATTTCGTTGATGCGAGCGGTGATGGTGGCTTTCTCACCCTTGCCGTTCACGATGGTCGTGTTGTCCTTGTCGATGATGATCTTCTCGGCCGTACCCAGGTATTCCAGCGTAGCAGAGTCCAGCTTGTAGCCGCGCTCTTCCGAAATCACCGTTCCGCCGGTCAGCACCGCAATGTCTTCCAGCATCGCCTTGCGACGGTCGCCGAAGCCGGGAGCCTTTACGGCCGCAATTTTCAGCGAGCCGCGCAGCTTGTTTACCACCAGCGTCGCCAGGGCCTCGCCGTCCACGTCTTCCGAGACGATAACCAGGGGCTTACCGGTCTGAACTACCTGCTCGAGTACGGGCAGCAGCTCCTTCATGGTGCTCACTTTCTTGTCGTAGATGAGCACGTAGGGGTTTTCCAGCTCTACTTCCATCTTCTCCGGGTTGGTCACGAAGTAAGGGGAGAGGTAGCCGCGGTCGAACTGCATGCCTTCCACCGTTTTCACTTCGGTTTCGGTGCCACGCGCTTCTTCCACGGTGATAACGCCTTCTTTGCCCACTTTGTCCATGGCGTCGGCAATCATCTGGCCGATTTCGGCGTCGTTGTTGGCCGAAATGGTACCTACCTGGGCAATTTCCGAAGAGTTTTCAATCTTCTTCGACTGCTGCTTCAGGTTCTCGACTACGGCCTTCACCGCCTTGTCGATACCACGCTTCAGATCCATTGGGTTGGCACCGGCGGCTACGTTCTTCGAGCCGGCGGTGTAGATGGCCTGGGCCAGTACAGTGGCCGTCGTCGTGCCGTCACCGGCCTGGTCGGCGGTTTTGGAAGCAACTTCCTTCACCAGCTGGGCGCCCATGTTTTCTACCGGGTCGCTCAACTCAATTTCTTTGGCTACCGTCACACCGTCCTTGGTGATGGTAGGGGCGCCGAATTTCTTGTCAATAACCACGTTGCGGCCTTTCGGGCCCAGGGTTACTTTTACGGCATTCGCCAGTTTGTCTACGCCGCGCTTCAGCTTGTCGCGGCCGTCGGTATCGAATTGGATGTTCTTAGCCATCTTATGGGTTACTGGAGATTAAGTCGAAAGGGAAAGGTGCTCTACAGGACGGCGAAAATGTCCGACTCCTTCATGATGAGGTAGTCGGTGCCTTCGATGGTGATTTCGGTGCCGGCGTATTTGCCGTACAATACCTGGTCGCCCACTTTTACCTGCGGCTGAATCAGGTTGCCACTGTCGGCCACCTTGCCTGCGCCTACGGCCACTACTTCGCCCCGCTGGGGCTTTTCTTTTGCTGTGTCGGGGATGATGATACCCGATTTGGTCTTCTCCTCAGCAGCAGCCGGTGCAATGATGACGCGGTCGGCCAGCGGTTTCATGCTTAGTGACATATTGTTCGTTTTGGGTGAAAGGTTTTCAGTATAGGAACGTGGGTCGGCAGGCAACACTTCTTGTGCCAGCCTGCCCAAACCTGACAGAATGGACACTTCCCGGGGGCGGACCCGGTCTGCTTTACCCCGGAAGCTGCCAAACCTGTCAGGCGGCAAGGTAGCAGGTGAGCCGACAACGCACAAAAAAACCGCCGATGGCTTCAGAGAAACCACCGGCGGAGCAGGTCGGGCAAAAAGACGGGCTTAGTTGGCCGGCACCGTGGCCGGAGCCGGCGTAGCCGCGGGCTGCTGGACCGGAGCACCCGCGGGGGCCGGAGCCGAAGCTGGCGCCTGGGCCGGAGCAGCCGGGCCGGTAGGAATGCGCGTTTCCAGGGCTTTCTGTTGGTTCACGCTGCGAACGGGACCAGCCGCACCGGAAGCGCCGTTCAGCACGTGCGTGCCCAGGCTCAGTACCATCAGGCCAATGGCGAAGCCCCAGGTCAGGCGCTCCAGCAGGTCGCCGGTACGCTTTACGCCCATCAGGTTGGCCGCGCCGCCGGAGCCGAACTGGCTGGAGAGGCCGCCGCCTTTGGGGTTTTGGGCCAGCACTACCAGGGCCAGCAGGAAGCACACAAAAAGAATCAGAACGATAAGGGCAACGTACATTACTCCGAGGGTTTCAGTTGTTGGATTTGTTCGGCAAAATACGCCTTTTTTTCCGGCTGACGCACTATCAGCCGCTCATATATTTCAATGGCCTTGGCGATTTTGCCCTGCCGCACCATGATTTTAGCCAGCATTTCGGTGGCAATTTCGGGTACTACCTGCGTGCTGCGAACCGACAAATCGGCCTGCTCCTCAGCGGCTGGTGCGGCCGCTACCGGCGTCTTGAGGCGGGGCTGAACCCGCAAAAACTTGTTGATCAGCTCAAACGACGACCGGGACGGCACCGGTGCGGCCGGCGTATACGCCTTCAGGTGGGCCAGCAGCAGGGCATCGGGAGCAAAGAAGTCGTCGGCGGGCAGGTCCCGGGTGTTGTCGTCGCGCAGTTGCAGGCAGTAGCCCAGCCGGCTGCTGCTGCCGAAGGCGTACGCCAGGTCGGCATCGGCCCGGAAGGCCGGCACGCTGGGTACCGCGGGCTGCGGCGCCGAGTCGGCCCCTTCCTCCAGCGTCGGGAGCTGGTACACCGGGGCAATTTCCGGCTCGGTATCAGCGAGGCCGAACTCGAAGCGGGCCGCGCCGGCTTCTCCGGGCGGCCGGATAGGTGGGGCCACGGCCGGCAGCAGGTCGTCGGCGGGGGTCGGGCCCAGTCTTTCCGGCGCCGAGGAGCCAGCCATTGGAGCTTCCGCGGCCTGCGGCGCTGCTGCCAGCTCGGGTTCGGCCGCCAACTCGCCTTCCTCAGGCGTGGGCGACGTCGGCATTAGCAGCGTTTCCGGTCCGGCCGCATCCGCTGCCGGCGGGGCAGCATCCGCCGCTGGCTCTATCGGCAGATCTGCTGCATCACCCGCGGGTTTTGCGGGCTCCGGTGCTTTGGGGGCCACTTCGGCTTCATCTGCGCGGGCAGCGGACGGCTCTGCTGTGGCAGGTTCCGGGGCTTCAGCGGCCGCAGGTTCCGGATCGGGGGCTACTGCCAGCACTTCCACCGCCGGCAGCACTTCCACCGCCGGCAGCACTTCTGCTGCCTGGGCCTCGCCGCCGGCTGCGGCTGACGCCGGCTGGAGGGTAGCGGCGGGCTGGACCGGGGCGGGCAGCTCAATCAGCTGGCGGAGCAGCTCCCGGTCGACGGCGTAGGTGGCGGCCCGGCGCAGGCGCTGCCCGGCTAGCATGCTGCCCCGGTCGTGAGCGGCCTTGGCCAGCAGGATGTGGGCGGTCTGACAGTACGGAAAAGCGGCCGCCAGCTGCTCCAGCTCGCGGATTTCGGAGTCCGAAATTCCGTTCACATGATCCAGAATGTGCAGCAGCGACGCGCGGGTCATATCGTGGGGTTACGTAATTGGGCGCAGAGCCGGGGTTTCCCGACGGCCTTGGCAGAGCTACACCGGGTACCCTGGGCCGCCAGTAATGCGCGGCTTTAGGGGCGGCAAAAGTGCATCATTTTACCCGGTAAACCCACCGTTGCCCTATATATAGCTGCGCCGCCGTCCGGCACCGGTGGTTGGCGGGAGCCAGGCTCCGGGTAATAAGCTTAGCATCAGCTCAGTCGGGGCCGGGCTACCAGTTGGCCACCGACTTGTTGAAGGTGTCGGTGATGATGTTGTTGATGGGCAGCCGCAGGGCGCTGGGGTCGTTGTTGATGCTGGACACGTCGCGGGTCGCGGCAAAGTCGCCGGTGCTCTGGAAGGTTTGCTCAAAGTCCTGCTTCGGGTCGTTGGTGTTGGTAAACCGCACCCGCACCTGAATGGTGAGGCGGTTTATGCCAGCCTGGTCCACGCCGTTTTCGCGCTGAATGGCCGCCGGGGCGAAGTCGTAGGCAATAATCTGGCCCTCAAACTGCAGGTCGCCGTCGCGGGGTACCAGCTTGAGCGTGGTGTTGCGCTGGAAGTAGTTCTTGAACTCCTCGGTAAAGCGCTGCGACAGGGTCGAAGGCCCGTTGTTGGCGTTGTTCTGGAAGGTGGAGATGGAAATCGTCTTGACCTGCGGGTCGATGTTGGTGCCCGTGAAGGAATACACGCTGCAGCCACTCAGGCTCAGCAGCATAAGGAGGGCCAGCACACCGTAGGCACGACCCAGCAGCGGCGGGCTACACTTGCTCCAGGTCATATTGCTTCAGCTTGCGGTAGAGGGTGCGTTCCGAGATGCCCAGGTCGTGGGCGGCGTACTTGCGCTTGTTGTGGTGCTTTTTGAGGGCTTTCAGGATCATCTCCTTTTCCTTGGCCTCCAGCGACAGGGTTTCTTCCTCGGTTTCGTGCGGAATGTCTTCCACGCGCTGGGGCTCCTCATCGTAGCCGTCCTGGTCATCGACGGTCAGCTCGGGGCGGGGCGTGAGGATGTACTCGGCCGCGCCGTCGGACGACGAAGAGCCCCGGCTCAGGCGGCCGCCGTCGTAGCCCGGGGCCACGTTCAGGTTGTTGAACAGGTGGCTGTTCTGGCGCAGCAGCTCCTGGGCTTCGGCCGGGCGCTGGCCGGCGGCCAGATCGAGCACCAGCTTCTTGAGGTCGGTCATGTCGCGGCGCATGTCGAAGAGCACCTTGTAGAGCAGGTCCCGCTCGGAGTAGGTGCCCGTGCCACCGTCGGCGCTGCCGGTGGCGGCGTGCATGAGCATGGGCAGGCGGCTGCTTTGCTCGGCGGGCAGGTACTGGCGCAGCCGGGGCGCATCTACGTCGCGCTCCATCTCCAGCACCGACATCTGCTCGGCCACGTTCTTGAGCTGGCGGATGTTGCCGGGGAAGCGGAAGCGCTGCAATTCCACGACGGCCTCCGAATTCAGGGCAATGGGCTTCACGCGGTAGCGCTCGGCAAAATCGGTAGCGAACTTGCGGAACAGTAGGTAGATATCATCGCCTCGCTCACGCAGGGGTGGAACCGTAATCGGGACGGTATTGAGGCGGTAGTAGAGGTCTTCGCGGAACTTGCCCTCGCGCACGGCGTCGAGCAGATTCACGTTGGAAGCGGCCACCACGCGCACATCGGTCTTCTGCACCTTGCTGGAGCCGACGCGGATAAACTCGCCGTTTTCGAGCACCCGCAGCAGGCGGGCCTGGGTGCCAAGCGGCATCTCCCCGATTTCGTCGAGGAAGATGGTGCCGCCGTTGGTGACCTCGAAGTAGCCCTTGCGGGCCTCCTGGGCGCCGGTGAACGAGCCTTTCTCGTGGCCGAACAGCTCCGAGTCAATCGTGCCTTCCGGAATGGCGCCGCAGTTGATGGCAATGAACTGTCCGTGCTTGCGCGGCGACAGGGCGTGGATGATCTTGGAAAAGGATTCCTTGCCCGAGCCGCTTTCCCCGCTGATGAGCACCGTCATGTCGGTGGGCGCCACCTGGGTAGCTACCTGAATGGCGTAGTTCAGCGTCGGCGCGTTGCCGATGATGCCGAAGCGCTGCTTGATGGATTGTATTTCGGAAGGTGTCAAGAGCCGGGGAGTTTTGTTAACAGACGAAAAACGACTGTTTTTATTTTAAGCGTAGCGCAGCCGGGCGCTGGGCGCCGGAATGGGCCGATTTAGTTTGCGGGCCGTTTCCAGCCATTCTCCAACACTTACGGCAGCATTGGCCAAAGCTTCGGCTTGGGTACCTCCGTCGGCCATGCAACCGGGTAAATCGGGCACTTCAGCCACGAAACGAGCATCGTCTAACCGCCAGAATATGCTAATGGGGTAGGCAGGCAAGCCAATCCAAGCTGTATCAATACTTGTTTTTTTGCGAGGGAAATTTTTGATGATCAGCAATCGTACAATCAAAAACAAGATGCCTACGAAGAACAATAGACTGAAAATCTGCCAAGCAATCATTCCCCATTCCATAGAAAGCGTGATTTTAAGATTCAGGTTAGAAGTCAATTTTTGATTAAATGGAATCGCCCAAAAGCGAGCCGCCGGTACCGGTGTGCACGAACACGTTCACGTAGTCGCCTTTTTTATAGTCTTTCTTGGGGAAGATGACGACCTGGTTCTGGCTGTTGCGGCCGCTCAGGTGCTCCTGGCTGCGCTTGGAGAAGTTCTCGACCAGCACGCGGTGCATTTTGCCCACGGCCTGCTGGTTGCGGGCGGCGCTGCTTTTCTGCTGCAGGTCGATGATTTCCTGGAGGCGGCGCTTTTTCACGGCCAGCGGAATATCGTCTTCGAGCTTGCGGGCGGCCAGCGTGCCGGGACGCTCGGAGTAGAAGAACATGTAGGCCATGTCGTACTGCACCCAGTCGATGAGGCTGAGCGTATCCTGGTGCTCCTCCTCGGTTTCGGAGCAGAACCCCGAAATCATGTCGGTGCTGATGGCGCACTCGGGACCCAGAACCCGGCGGATGGCCAGTACGCGGTCCTCGTACCAGGCGCGGTCGTAGGTGCGGTTCATGAGCTTGAGAATGCGCGAGTTACCGCTCTGGGCGGGCAGGTGAATGTACTTGCAGATGTTCTCGTGCCGGGCCATGGTGTGCAGCACCTCGTCGGTGATGTCCTTGGGGTGGGAGGTGGAGAAGCGCACCCGCAGCTCGGGGCTGATCAGGGCCACGCGCTCCAGCAGCTGGGCGAAGTTGACGAACTCAGCGCCGTCCTCCGACGTCCACTTATAGGAGTCCACGTTCTGGCCCAGCAGGGTTACTTCCTTGTAACCCTGGGCCACCAGGTCCTGGCATTCGCGCACGATGCTGTGGGCGTCGCGGCTCCGCTCGCGGCCCCGGGTGAAGGGCACCACGCAGAACGAGCACATGTTGTCGCAGCCGCGCATGATGCTCACGAAGGCGGTGATGCCGTTCGAGTTCAGGCGCACCGGGGTGATGTCGGCGTAGGTTTCGTCGCGGCTGAGCAGCACGTTCACGGCCTTCTGCCCGCCGTCCACCTCCCGGATCAGGTTGGGCAGGTCGCGGTAGGCGTCGGGGCCGACTACCAGATCTACCAGCTTTTCCTCTTCCAGGAACTTACTTTTCAGGCGCTCGGCCATGCAGCCCAGCACACCCACCAGCATGCCGGGGTTGCGCTTCTTGTGGCTGTTGATCTGGGACAGGCGCATGCGCACGGTCTGCTCGGCCTTCTCGCGGATGGAGCAGGTGTTGAGCAGCACCAGGTCGGCTTCGGCCAGCTGCTCGGTGGTATCAAAACCCTCGTCGAAGAGGATGGAAGACACGATTTCGGAATCGGAGAAATTCATCTGGCAGCCGTAGCTCTCGATGTAGAGCTTGCGCTGCCGGCCCGTGCGGGTAGCCGGGCTCACCCGCACGTCCTGGGCCGGCTCGTGGTCGGTGGCCGGCGTGGTGGGCGCGTCGAGAAAATCTAAGGTGAACAGTTGCTGCGACATAGGTAGTACAAACACGGAAGGAGGGCAAAGGTAAGTTTTTTGGCCCTAAAATGACAGAATGGCAGAGAAGAGCTTGAGGTGAAAATCCAGCAGTTGAAAACCGCACATCATTCCGAGCGCAGCCGAGAAATCTCGCGTGGTGTCATTTGATCAGTACTCTGGCGTCAGCCTGCGAGATGCTTCGGCTTCGCTCAGCATGACCGTTCTTCATCTAAGTCTAAGGCAGATATGCCAGCACCCCGCGTACGTCCTGCACCGTGTGAAAATCCAGCCCGGCCAGCTGCTCGGGCTCGACCCGCTCGAAGATCCAGTTGGCGTGGTAGGGTACGTGCACGGCCCGGAACCCCAGCCGGGCCACCGGAATGATGTCGGACTTGAGCGAGTTGCCGATCATGACGAAGGTTTCGGCGGTGGCGGCGTGGCGGCTGAGCAGGCGCTGGTAGGTGGCCTCGTCTTTTTTGCTCACAATTTCAACATGGTCGAAAAAATCGCCCAGGCCGGAGCGGGCCAGCTTGCTTTCCTGGTCGAGCAGGTCGCCCTTGGTGAGTACCATCAGGCGGTGGCCGCGGCGGCGCAGCTCCGTGAGCACCTCCACCACGCCGGGCAGCGGCTCGATAGGGTAGCGCAACAGGTCTTTGCCCAGGTCGATAATCTGCTGGACGTCGTGGCCGGTCACGGCGCCATCGGTGAGCTGGATGGCGGTTTCAATCATCGACAGCATAAAGGCCTTGGCCCCGTAGCCGAAGAGCTGCATGTTGCGGCGCTGCACGGCGTTGAGCTGCTCGGTGAGGTGGGCCGGCTCGCCGCAGTGGGCCATGATTTCGAGCAGGCGGGCTTCTACCTGGTCGAAGTGGGGCTGGGTCGACCAGAGCGTGTCGTCGGCGTCGAAGGCAATGAGGTGGGCAGCGGGGAGCATGAAGGCAAAGCGTGGAAAAACCCGCGGGAAAGGCCCCACCGGGCCGTAAAGTTACCGAACTTGCGGCCCATGAAACAGCTGATTGACCTGGCGACCTGGAACCGGCGCGAGCATTTTGCCTTCTTTTCGGCCTTTGAAGAACCCTTTTTCGGCCTGGTCGCGCCCGTCAACTGCACCGGCGCCCAGGCCGAAGCCCGACGGCTCGGGGTGTCGTTTTTCCTGTACTACCTCTACCACGCCGTGCAGGCCGCCAACGAAGTGCCCGAGTTCCGCACCCGCATCGAGGACGGGCAGGTGTACCGCTACGACCGGGTCCACGCCTCGGCTACCCTCGGCCGCCCCGACCATACCTTCGCCTTTTCCTTCATCGAGCAGCACGACGAGCTGAGCCGCTTCGTGGCCGCCGCCACCGCCGAAATGGCGGCCGTGCAGGCCAGCTCGGGCCTGCGCCTGGGCCCCACCACCGCCCGCCCCGACGTGCTGCACTGCTCGGCCATTCCCTGGGTGCGCTTCACCGGCCTCACCCACGCCCGCAGCTTCGCCCACCCCGACAGCTGCCCCAAGATTTCCTTCAGCCAGCTCTACCAGGAAAACGGGGCCACCTGGATGAACGTGGCCGTGAACGTGCACCACGCCCTGGCCGACGGCTACCACGTGGGCCAGTTTCTGACGGCCTTTGAGCAGCGGCTCAGGGGCGCGGCGCCGGCCGGTTAGGCTCGCCGGAGCGGAGCAGCACGCTTGGTACTGCTACTCACGCGGTGCTCTGGGAGGCGTCGCAATGCTCCGCCAGCAGAAACGGCGCGCTGCAATGGGTGGGGAAAGGCTGCGCTTCTCCTCGCCAAGCCGTAGCGCAGATCCGCCCCGGACTGGTTCCGGCCCAGTGGGTCGCCCGGATCTTCGCGTCCTGACCTCACTCCGCCACCACCGCCCCCAGCACGTCCAGCATGGCGCGGGCCTTGAGCAGGCACTCCTCGTATTCGCGCTCCGGAACCGAGTCGTAGGTGATGGCCGAGCCGACCTGGAAGCTGAGGTAGCCGGTGCCGGCGCGGTACTGCAGACTGCGGATGACCACGTTGAAGTCGAAGTCGCCGTTGGGCAGCACGTAGCCGATGCTGCCGCTGTAGAGGCCGCGCCGGGTTTGCTCGTAGTGCTCGATGAGCTGCAGGGCCCGGATTTTTGGGGCGCCCGTCATGGAGCCCATCGGGAAGGTGGCCCGCAGCACGTCCACCAGGCCAAGGGCGGGGCGTAGCCGGGCCTGCACGGTCGAAATCATCTGCCACACGTGCCGGAACGGGTAGAGGCCAAACAGCTCGGGCACCTGCACGGTGCCGGTTTCGGCGACGCGGGCCAGGTCGTTGCGGACCAGATCCACAATCATCAGGTTTTCGGCCCGCTCCTTTTCGTCGTTCAGCAGCTGCTGGCGCTGCCGGGCGTCGTCGTCGGGGGTGGCGCCGCGGCCGATGGTGCCCTTGATGGGCTGCGAAACCAGCTGCCGGCCCGTGCGGCGCACAAACCGCTCGGGCGAGGCGCAGAGCAGAAACCGGTCCTGCCACTTGTAAAAGCCCGCAAACGGCATCGGCGAGGCTGCGTTCAGCTGCAGAAATGTGCTGACCGGCTCCAGCGCCACGTTTTCGGCGTAGAATTCCTGGCACAGGTTCAGCTCGTACACTTCACCGTCCAGAATATCTTCCCGCACGGCCGCCACGGCGGCCAGATACTCGGCTTTGGGCAGGCGCGGCCGCATCGTGCTGACCTGAGGGCCCGCCGCGGCCGGCAGCGGCAGCGCCAGAATGGCGTCGAGTATGCCCACCGTGTCGCCGTGAATTTCCACCGCTTCGGCCTGCCAGCGTAGCCAGGTCTGGGGAACGAAAAAGTGCAGCGGCGGCCACGCCAGGCCGTCGAAGTGCCGGCTGTGCAGGGCTTCGATTTCGTTTTTCAGGTCGTAGGTCAGCAACCCGCACCGGGGCGCCGCCGGGGACGCCTCGGTCAGCCAGGCCTCCAGCTCCGGCAGGGTAGCCGGCCCGGCCGGCGCGTCGGCGGCCACGGCCAGCAGCCGCTCGAAGGCGCCGCCGGGGTAAGGCAGCGCGTTGGACTCGTAATAGGCGCAGCAGGCAAACTGCGCGGCCCAGTGCAGGGCCTGGGCGCGAAATTCCTCCGGAGACCCGGGCAGCGCGGTAAAGGGAATGGTGAGAGGCAAGGGTTTTCTGCGTTGGTGGGACTTTGCTTTTTGCTCGTCTTCGGTTCCGGTGCCCAAAACTACGCCCGACGCCCGAACCGCCGGGGCTACCGCTACAACCCCGCCAGCGCCACTTTGGCTTTTGCGTCGGTGCTGTTCTTATACTCGTGCCGGGGCGACTCCAGTACCTTCTGAAAATAGACCCGGGCCAGGTTCAGCTGCCCGGCGGCCTGGCAGAGGTAGCCCATCTGCAGCGCCGACTGCGGCCCGAAGTAGTAGGGCGCCTTGCCGGCCAGCGTGATGGTCCGGGTATAAAACAGGCGGGCTGAGTCCAGGCGGCCCAGGCCCTGGTAGGCGCGGGCGCGGCGGTAGGGGTCTTCGAGCCGGTCGCGCAGGCCGGTGCCGGCGCTGGCCGCGAAGCCGCGCAGGGTGCCCAGGGCCTCGCGGTAGTAGCCGCCGTCGATCTGCAGGCGGGCGCGGGTGAGGGGGCGGCTGAGCGGGAGCTGGTCTTCGAAGAAGCGCTGGGCGTACTTATCTTCTTCCAGCTCGGTGCGGCCGGTGGTGCCGATACGGCGGCGGTACTGCTCGGCCGCCGGGGCATCCCCGCCGAGCCAAGCGGCCAGGTATAGCTTGAAGGCGGCATCCTTGCGGTAGTGCACGCCCAGGTACTGCTGCAGAAACTGCTGGTTTTCGCGCTGCGACGCCGCGTACTGGCCCTGGTAGAGCAGCAGGTCGGCGGCCATGTGGTGCAGGTAGGGCACGGGCAGGTAAGCCGGCCCGGTGGGCCGGGTGCGGTAGGCCGCCAGGGCCGCGCCGGTACGGTGCTGGCGCTTGTTGAGGCTGATAACCAGGTAGCTGAACAGCAGGTTGTCGGGCTCCCGGGCCGCCAGGCGGCCCACCAGCAGCACGGCGTCATCGGCTTTCTTGTAGTAGGTTTCCTGCACCAGGGCCAGCATGATCTGGGCTTCGGGCTGAAAATCGTTGGGCCGCTGGGCCGCAGCGCGCAGGTTTTGCAGCCCCAGCTCCACGCTGCCCGACAAGCCCAGCAGCTTCAGAAACCAGCGGTAGCCTTCGGGCAGGGAGCCGATGAAGAACTGCAGCATGCCCAGGGTTTTGCGGGCGGGCACAAAATCCGGGTAGCGTAGGGCCATGGCCTGCATCTGCTGGTAAGCCTGGCGCAGGCTCCACGCTCCCTGCACCTCGTGCTGGTAGGCTACCTGCGCAGCGGCCTGGTGCAGGCGGATTTCGGCCCGGGCGTAGTCGCGCAGGGCCCCGCGCTCCGCCGAGGCTTCCAGCGCTTCCAGGCGCCGGCTCTGGGCCGCGGCCACGGCGGCGTAGCGGCGGGCATCCTGCGAAATCATCAGCTCGGTAAAGTCGATGCAGTCGGCGACCAGCAGGGTGCCCGCCGCGTGCGGGGCGCGCTGCAGCTCCGGCTGCAACAGCCGTCGGGCCGATTCAGTGCGCAGCTTAAACAGCTCACCGTAAGCCTGCCGCGCAGCAGCAGATAGAGTGCTGGTTGAAATAACGGGCGGCGCACTGGCGGGTCGCGGCGGACGGGCGGAATCCTGGGGCGGCCGGGCGGAGCGGGCCACGGCCGGGGGCAGGACGCCCGCCAGCAGGCCGGTGAAAATCACCGCCCGGCCCAGTTGTGCCCATGTGCTTGCCCGTCCGTTTTTCACCCTGGATTTTCCATAAAAAAAGGAACGGCGCGGGGCCGTTCCTTCTTCTTATTCAGTTATCACCCGGGGGTGACTAAGCGACTACTTTCACGTCTACGTCGGCCAGCACGCGGCCGCAGTGCTCACACACGATGATTTTCTTGTGCGAGATGATGTCGGCCTGCCGCTGGGGCGGCACGGTGTTGAAGCAGCCGCCGCAGGCATCGCGCTTCACGGTCACCACGGCCAGGCCGTTGCGCACGTTGCCGCGGATGCGGGTGTAGGCCGTCAGCAGCCGGGCTTCGATCGGCTTTACGGCCTTGTCGCGCTCGTCTACCAGCTTCTTCTCATCGGCTTCACTTTCGCCCACGATGGTCTGCAGCTCGGTGTTCTTGTTGGTAAGATCTTTTTTGCGCTCATCCAGTCGCTGCTTGGTACCGGCGATGTCGTTGTTTTTCAACTCAATCTGGTACTGCGCTTCCTTCATTTTCTTTTCCGAAATCTGGATTTCGAGGCGCTGCAGCTCGATTTCCTTGGCAATAGCCTCGTACTCGCGGTTGTTGCGCACGTTCTGCTGCTGCTCCTCATACTTCTTGATGAGGCCGTCGGCGTCCTTGGCGTTCTGCTTGCGCTGCTTGATCTGGTCGTTGAGCGACTGAATTTCTTCGTCAAACTTGCTCACGCGCACCTCGTAGCCCGCAATTTCGTCCTCCAGGTCACGAACCTCTTCGGGCAAGTCACCGCGCACGCGCCGGATTTCGTCGAGCTGCGAATCGATGCGCTGCAGGTTCAGAAGAGCTTCCAGCTTGCTGGCAACGGGGGTTTCCGCGGAGGGGTTAGAAATCATATCGGACAGGGTTGGTGAAAGTCTGAGCAATTAAGACCGCAAAAGTACTCCCAAAGTTGGCGCCAAGCAAATCCTGGAACAGCTCGCCGGTGAATTGCTCACTTTCAAAGTGGCCCACGTCGCAGAGCATCAGCCGGCCCTCGGCCCCGAAGTATTCGTGGTATTTCAGGTCGCCGGTCACGAAGGCATCGGCCCCGGCGGCGCGGGCGTGGCCCAGCAGAAAGCTGCCCGCCCCGCCGCAGATGGCCACGGTGCGGATGGGCTGATCGAACTCGGTATGCTTGACGACCGGCACCAGCAGGGCCGTGCGCAGCCGCCGGCGGAACTCGGCGGGGCTCAGCGCCTCCGCCAGCTCGCCCACCATGCCGGAGCCCACGCCCTGGTGCACGTTTTCCAGCCGGATCAGCTCGTAGGCTACTTCCTCGTAAGGGTGCGCCTGCCGAAGCGCGCTCAGTGCCTTGCTCTGCAAATGCAACGGTAGCAGCACTTCCAGGCGCTGCTCGGCAGTGGTTTCGGGCCGGCCCACCGCGCCCTGAAACGGGGTGGTGCCCGCGCCCGGGGTAAAGGTGCCCACGCCGTCGGAGCGGAAGCTGCAGTCGGAATAGTCGCCGATCTGGCCGGCGCCGGCGGCGTACAGCGCCTGCAGCACGGCCTGGGTATGGGCGGCGGGCACGTAGGTGATGAGCTTGGCCAGCAGACCGGGTTTGGGGTCCAGCGTGCGCAGGTTGCGCAGGCCCAGCTTGTCGGCCAGCTTGCGGTTTACGCCGTGGCGCACGTTGTCGAGGTTGGTGTGGGCGGCGTAGATGGCCACGTCGTTTTTGATGGCCTTGATCAGGGTCTGCTCCACCTCGTTGGCCCCGGTGAGGCGCTTGAGCGGCTTGAACACCACCGGATGGTGGGCCACCACCACGTTGCAGCCGCGCCGGATGGCCTCGTCGACGACGGCCGGGGTGCAGTCCAGGGCAATGAGGACGCCGGTGATTTCGGCTTGCGGGTCGCCGCACTGCAGGCCGGCATTGTCGTAGGATTCCTGGTAGGCGAGGGGGGCGGCCTGTTCGAGGACGCGGGCAAGGTCAGCAAC
Organism: Hymenobacter algoricola; assembly: GCF_039539525.1. Classification (NCBI taxonomy): domain Bacteria; kingdom Pseudomonadati; phylum Bacteroidota; class Cytophagia; order Cytophagales; family Hymenobacteraceae; genus Hymenobacter; species Hymenobacter algoricola. The sequence goes on from NZ_BAABDH010000108.1 coordinate 57,546, forward strand.
GGTAGGCATGCGGCAGAAGAGTAGGTAGTCGGCCAAAAGTAACGATGCCGGCGTGCCCGCCGGCCCAAAAGCTCCCGCTCCGCCGGCGAGTAGCGCCGGGGCATAGCGGGTCACAGCGCGCTACGCCGCCGTCCGGGCCGCCTGCAATACCGCCGCGTAGCGCGCCACGTGGGCGGGCAGGTCGCGGCGTCGGTACTGCATCAGGTAGCGGGGGTGGTCGAGGATGTGGATCTGGTCGAAGAGCTGCAGCTCTTTATTAAAGCGGGTCAGGAACTCCCCGTTGCGGCGGCCCAGGCACACGGCCACGTGCCGGTGCAGCCCGACTTCGAGCACCTGCTTTTGCAGCGAGAGGTGAATAGCGGGCGTCAGGGCTTTGGTCAGGGCCGGGGCGTCGTAGTAGTTGTAGTTGCGCTCCTGGCGCAGCAGCACCAGCGGGTAGAGGGAGCCGAGAAAGAAATCCTGGTAGAACGCGGCCGGCCCGCCCAGGGCGGCAATGACCTCATAGATGAACTGGCTGGAAATTTCCCGGTGCCGGGGCAGCCCGCTGGCAATGCCGCAGCTGTCGGCCAGCGCGACGGGGTCGGTAAAGGCCACGCCGGTGCGGCCGTTGCCCAGGCGGCCGGGGTTGATGCCCAGCAGCGCCACCCGGGGCTGGGGGCCGGAGTAGTAGCGGTGGGCAAACTCGGTGAGCAAGGCCCGCGGTCCGGGTTCCCGGTACGGACTCCGGGCCACCACCGCGTCGGGCAGGGGCGCGGCCGGCAAGGGGAATTCGGTGAGGAAGCGCAGCAGACGGTCGGCAAAAGGAGACATGGCAGGGCAGTAGGGGCTCCGGACATACGCAGCCCGGGCGCGGGAGGCCGGCCGGGCCCCCGCGCCGAATCGGGTTTCGGGCCGCGGCCGATTGTTCGCCACTGCCGTAAGGCGTACTTTTGCGGGGGCGCGTTTTGCGCCGCCGTTTCATGCCCCAGCCCCTTGCCTTTCTGCTGCTGCCCTTTGCCTGGCTCTACGCCGCGGTGCTGCGCGTGCGCAACTGGCTCTACGACAGCGGGTTGCGGGAGTCGACGGCGTACCCGGTGCCGGTTATCAGCGTGGGCAACCTGCGGGTCGGGGGCACGGGCAAAACGCCCCACGTGGCCTGGCTGGTACGGCAGCTGCAGCTAGCCGGCGAAAAGCCGGCCGTGCTGAGCCGGGGCTACGGCCGCCGCACCCGCGGCTACCGGCTGGCCGATGCTGCTGCCACCGCCGCCACCATCGGCGACGAGCCCCTGCAGCACTACCAGGACTTTGGCGGCCGGGTGCCGGTGGCCGTGTGCGAAGACCGGCGCACGGGTATTGCTACGCTGCTGCACACCCAGCCGACGCTGACGGCCATCGTGCTCGACGACGCCTACCAGCACCGGCGGGTGCGGCCCGCGCTTACTGTCTTGCTCACCGAGCAGCAGCGCCCGTTTTATCAGGACTGCGTGCTGCCCGCCGGCCGCCTGCGTGAAAGCCGTAGCGGGGCGCGGCGCGCCGACGTGGTTATCGTGACCAAGTGCGCCGCCGACCTCTCGGCGCAGCAGCAGGCGCAGCTGGCCGCCCAGGTCCGGCGCTACGCCCGGCCGGGGGTGCCGGTGCTGTTTTCGACCTATGACTACGGCGCGCCCGTAGCCGTGGGCGCCGCTGCCGCTGCTCCGGTCGGCCCGGATATTCTGCTGCTGACCGGCATTGCCCAGCCCGGCCCCCTGCGCGAGTACCTGGCCGGCGCCGGCTACCGAATCGGCTACCACGCCGCCTTTGCCGACCACCACGCCTTCACCGCGGCCGACATTGCGGCGGTAGCGGGGCAATTAGAGCCCGGGCAAAGCGTTTTTACGACTCAAAAGGACGCGGTACGCCTGCTGGAACCCGCCTTGCGGGAAGCCCTGGCCGGCCTGCCCGTTTTCTACATTCCCATTGAAGTCCGGTTTCTGGCCGACGGCGCCGCTCGTCTGCACTGCCTGCTCCCGCCTTTATTTCAGCCCCAAGCTGTTGTCTGATCTGCCGTTGTTTGTGAATCTGCGCCGTTTTCTGCCCGTCCGTCCGTGCCTGCTGGTGCTGGCGCTGCTGGGGCTGCTGCCCCTGCGCCTGCGGGCCCAGATTATCGACGACTCCACCCGGGTGCTCTACGGGGCCAAAACCACCCGGGTGCTCTACGAGGCCGATATCCTGCGCGAGCAGTACGAGGGCCGCGTTATCGACACCACGCTGACCAACATCCAGCAGCAGCGCACCTGGTTTCACGACTCCACCTACCAGCAGGACCTGGGCAACGTGGGCACGGCCTCGCGCCGCCTGCTGTGGCACACCAACACCGAGCTCGGCGCCCGCCTGGGCCGCACCGTGTTCGACAAGTACACCCGCCCGGCCGCTGCCCTTCCCTTTTACGATACCAAGTCGCCCTACACCTTCTTCCGCTACAACCAAAGCAGCGCCGGGGAGCAGGTATTTGAGCTGTCCTACAGCCGCAGCATCGGCAAGCGCATCAATCTGGGCGCCGTGTTCGAGCGGTTCGGGTCCAACAAGATTCTCAATACCAACGGCCGCGAGGGGCTGGTGGAGCACAACAACGTACGGGTTTTTCTGCGCTACCAAAGCCAGGACGACCGGTACCACGCCCTGGCCAGCTTCGGTACCAGCCGGCACCGGGCCGCTGAGCAGGGCGGCATTCTGCCCAATGCCCTGCTCGACAGCCTGCCGAAAGACCTCTTTGGCTACGATCGGGAGAATGTCCGCCTCACCCTGGCCATCAACCGCGACGACCGCGACCAGGGCCGGCTGGTGCACACCTACCGCCTGCTGGGCCGGGGCCTGACGGTGTACCACGTGTTGGACTACAGCCGGCAGCTCAACAAATTCACCGACACCTTCGCCAACGGCACCGGCGACGCGCTGTTTTATCCGCCGTTTCCGCTGCAGAGCACGACCGGCACCGACGACCGGGCCGAGCTGCGCCAGCTGGAGAATACGGCCGGCCTGCTGGGCCGCACCGACGCGGTGGAGTACCGCCTTTACGCCCGCTACCGCCAGTCGACGCTGGCCACCCGCACCCGCGTGGGCGACCCGGGCGTGCTGCGCTCGGCCTTCCGGCGCAGCCAGTTCACCACCCTGCCCGACAGCACGTTCGGGCAGCTGTTCGTGGGCGGCACGGCGTCCTTCCGCTACCGCAGCCTGCTGGACGTGCAGACGGCGGGGGAGCTGAAGCCCTCGGCCAGCCTGAGCCAGACCGAGTACTGGCTGCGGGCCACCGCCCGCCTGGGTCCGCTCACGGGGGAGCTGCTCAACTCCTCGTACGCGCCCACGCTCACCCAGCAGCAGTTCAGCGGCAACCACTACCAGTGGCCCACGTCGGCCTACCGCACGGATTTCAACAATACCAACGTCCAGCAGCTCACCGCCCGCCTCGACCAGAAGCTTGGTGCCCAGCGCTTCGGGCTCTCGGGCAGCGTGGTCAACATCGTGAACCTGGTGTACTTCGACCAGACGGCCCGCCCCGCCCAGCTCCCGGATGCCAAGCAGCTGCTCATCGGCACGCTGCGGCACCGCTTCCAGCTCGGCCACCTCTTCACCGACAACGAGGCCACCTACACCTACAGCGCCGACGAGCGGGGCGTGCGGCTTCCCCGCCTGGTCACCAACAGCAAGGTGTACTACCAAAGCTACATCTTCAAAAAAGCCTTGTTCAGCCAAGTGGGCGTGGAGCTCTACTACCAGTCGCAGTTCCGGGGCTACGCCTACAGCCCCAGCACCCAGCAGTTTTACCTGCAGGATGCCTTCACCATCCGCAGCTATCCGCTGGCCGACGTGTACCTGAACACGGACATCAAAACCGTGTCGCTGTTTCTGAAAATGGCCTACGTCAACCAGTTTCTGGGCGGGCAGGACGGCTATTTTGCCTCACCCTATTACACCGGCCTGCCGCGCCGCTTCCAGTTCGGCATCCGGTGGCAGTTTTTCGATTAACGCCCCGCCGCCCCCCCGTGCGGTCCGCCTACGCTTCGCCTATGGAACCCCAGCCCGCTTTCAACTCCTCCGAGCCCAAGGAGAAGACCATCCTCAAGCTCAAGCTCAACACCGACCCGCGATGGGTGGATATTGCCAGCAAAAACATCGAGGACATCCTCGTCGACCACGCCTACTGCGAGCAGAAGGCGGCCAGCACCGGCATTTCCCTCATCGTGAAGTACCCCGACAAAACCCGCCTCGTGGATGAGCTGACGGCGTTGGTCGCCGAGGAGTGGGCCCACTTCGAGCGGGTGCTGCTCGAGCTGCGCAAGCGCGGCTACGAGCTGGGCCCCCAGCGCCGCGACGAGTACGTGGTGCAGCTGCTGACCCACGTGCGCCGCGGCGACCACCGCGACCGGCAGCTGATGGATATGCTGCTGGTATCGGCCCTGATTGAGGCGCGCAGCTGCGAGCGGTTCAAGCTGCTCTGGCAGCACATTCCCGACCCCGACCTGAGCAAGTTCTACTACGAGCTGATGGTGTCGGAAGCCGCGCATTTCGTGGCCTACGTAGACCTGGCCAAGGAGTACCGCGCCCCCCAGGAAGTGGAGGCCCGCCTGCAGGAGCTGCTCAAGATTGAGGGTGAAATCATTACCAGCCTACCCGTGCGCGACGACCGGATGCACTAAAAACGCACTTCCTATATATAGATTAACCAAGAATGAATTGGCTGCCTGGTATGGTAGCTCAACTAAATCATAGTACTTTTCCGATTATGAAAGCAGTATACCTATTCCTGGTTGGTATGTCGCTGGCCTCACTGGCCTGCGGGCAGAGCCCGGCCCCGGCCGCAAAGGTTGATTTTTGCGGGCAGCAGTTCGAGGTGCCGGCCGGGGCCGCGCTGGTTTCCCCCTATGAGGTGAAGGGCAGCGACTTCGACATCCTGCTGGTGTACCTCAACTACAATGCCCTGCGTACCGGGCCGGCCGAGTACGCCCAGAATCGCCGCAAAAAGCTGAAAGGCGAGCCGCTGCAGGAAATAAATTGCTTTATTCAGGATGCGCCGGCCAAGGCCTACAAGTTTGGCTACCGCACCGAATCCGGCATGGCCTACGAGCTCATTGCCTACGGCGTCACCAAAGGCCAGCCGGTTATGATCCAGCTCACTACCGACATTGACCCCTACAAAAGCGCCGAAATCCCGGCCTTTGCCCGGCAGTTCGTGCATCTGGAGAAGTAAGCAAGACGGCCGCTAAGCGCTGCAGTTAGTGAATAAAAGAAGCCCGTCTGATACGTCAGGCGGGCTTCTTTTAAGTACGGTCAACTAACCTTTACCTGGCGGGTTCGCCGGGCGGCGCCGTGCGCGAGTTCAGCACGCCGGCCGGTACCGACAGCTCGCCGGTGTACGGGTCGATGATGCCGTTGCGCTCATCCTCGATGTTGGTGGCCTGGGTGTACACGTCGCCGGCAATGGGGCGGCTGCGCAGCTCCCGCTTGAACTGGCGGATGCTCTCGTTGCGCTCTTCCCCGGCCTGGGGGCCGCCGTAGTCGGCAAAGCCGAAGCCGCCCCACTCGCTGACAATCAAGGGTTTCTGCCGGCGGTAGAAAAAGGCGTCGCCCACGATGAGGGGAAAGGCAGCGGTACCGATCATCTCGCCCCGCACGAGGCGGTCGAGCAGCTCCTGCCAGCGGGGCAGGTCGGGCGTGTAGAGGTGGGCCGTGAGCAGATCCGACTTCAGCCGTCCCTCCTGCGAGATGTGGTGCCAGCCGTCGTTGTCGACCACCAGAAACTGCGGGTGCTCGATGAGCATGTAGTGGTAGGTGTCGGTGATGTAGCGGCGGGTGTCGGGGTTGGTGGCAATGTCTTGGCAGCCCCAGTCCTCGTTGTAGAGGCTCCAGATAACCACCGAGGGGTGCGACTCAATCAGGGTCAGCATGCGCAGCAGCTCCTCGCGGTGGTTCTGGCGGCTGCGGGCGCTGGAGGTGTGGGGGCTGGGCACTTCCACCCACAGCATAAGGCCCAGCTCGTCGGCCAGGTTGTAGATGCGCGGGTCGATGCCGGCAATGTGGACGCGCACCAGGTTGCAGCCCAGCTTCAGCATGGCGTGCATGTGGCGCTGCATTTCCTCGTAGGTGGCCGTGCCGGGCTGGTAGAGAATGCCGTCGAGGTAGGTGGGCTCGTTGTTCAGGTACACGTGCCGGCCCCGGGACTCGATCTTACGCAGGCCGAAGTGGGTTTCGATCTGGGCCGCGTAGCCGTCGGAGTCGATAAGCTCGGCCACCAGCTGGTAGAGGTTGGGCGCTTCCGGCGACCAGAGCCGGGCCCCGGGCATCTCCAGCACCACGCGCTGCTGCTTCTGGCCGGCTTCGAGCCGCAGCGGGAAGTCGGAGGTGAACAGGGGCGCGCGGTTTTTGGCCCCGTTGCGCTCAAACACGCGCAGGCGCAGGGTGTAGTGGCCGGGGTCGTGCACGCGGGCGGTCAGGTTGAAGCGCACGAGCTGGTCTTCCACCACGCTGTCGACGGCCAGGCGGGAGCGGAGGCGGTTGCGCTCCACCATCTCGAGCCACACGCTGCGCACGGCCCCGGTGTAGGTCTGGTACCAGATGCCGCCGCGCTTGTAGATGTGGGATTCCTGCTTGCCGCGGGTGGTTTCGGCGTCCATCGTGTCGGCAATGCGCACGGTGAGGCGGTTCACGAGGTGCAGGTTTTCCTCGCGCAGCTCGTAGGAAAACGAGGTGTACTCGCCGTAGTGCACGTCTTCGCCCTCGATGGTGCGCAGCTGCCGGCCGTTGAGCCAGACCCGGGTTTCGTAGCCGCAGGCCCCGAACGTGAGCTGAAACATGGAGCGGGTGAGGGGCTCCTCAATTTCGGGCAGGGTAAATTCCCGCTCGTACCAAGCCACCACCTTGTCCTGCCACACCGTCGGCTGCGCCTGGCCCTTGGCCAGGGCCAGGTGGGCCTCAATGGAACCCGGCCACTGGGCCACGTGGTCGTAGTCGTGGCCCAGGTGCCAGCCGTCGCGCAGGCCGCTGTCGTCGGGGTCGAGGCCGAACTTCCACTCCCCATCGAGCAGAAAATGGTTGTTGAGCCGCAGCACGGCCCGCGGCAGCGGGTTGATGGCCTCTTCCAGGGCCGGTGACTCTTCCAGACTGCCCGAGAGGCTGTAGTTGGTGTGCTCCGAATTCATACGACGAATTTTGGTGAAACGAAGGGCCGCGTGGGAAGGCGTCCTGCTGGCCTAAGATACCCCTCTATACGGTTTTTTGGTGCATTCCGGGTTAGTTTGGCTGAACTGGGCGCCCCCGGCGGTACCCGCCAAGCAACAGCCCCACCGGCCGTGAGCAACCGATGGGGCCTGCAGAAAAGGGCCGTGGAGGCCAGCCGGAGTTAAAAGCGCACTGTAAACGTGCCGTTGGTGACCGTGACGTACCGGGCTGGGTAGGCGACGACGTCAGTGCCCGCAAAGCCAAAGCTGCCGCTTATCGTGCCATTGGCCACGCTGTAGCTGGTAATGATGAGCGTGCCGCTGCCATCGGCCACAAACTTACCCGTCTGAATGCCCCCGTCGAGGCGCCGCAGCTGGCCGATTTCGTAGGTTCCGCCCAACTGGTAGGTGCCGTTGCCCCCAAAGCTGCGATACAAGGTCAAGCTCAGCTGGTCCCGCTTCGCGCCGCTGACGGCTTCGCCCGTGAGGGAAAGGGTGGATGCCGCCCCGTCGACCTGCCCACTCAGCACCGTAGTGGAATAAGACACGCCGTCGGCAATCCAGCTCATGGTACCGCTTTTGATGCGGCCATCGGAGGTGGCCACCACGGTGCCGGCCACCGTGGCAGGGCCCGCCAGCACGGAAATCTTCCGGGTGGCCGGCTCCAGATAGCCGGCGGCCGCTGTAAAGCTCAGCGTGTAACTGTCGGGAGCCAGATTAGGCAGCGAAAAAGCCCCGGTGGCGGCATTGGGCGTAGCCAGAAACGTGAGGCCGCCGGGGCTGGTAGCGGTAACGGTAGCAATGGCCCCGGCCGGGCTGATCGAGCCTTCTATTGCCCCGGTAATCGGGCCGGTGGGCGTCGGGTCGTCTTTGGTTTTGTGGCAGGAGGTGGTAGCAAATAACCCGGCTAAGACAATAAGAGCCAGCAGGCCCCAGGTACGGATAACGTAGGTCATTGGGTAAGGAGAAGAGGAAAAGTAGGGGGTAACGAAGAAGAGCCGGTCCCTGGCCGCTCCGGGCAGGCATAAAGTTAAGTCGCAAATGCGGGTTGACGCCAGCCCACTCAGGTCTTCTGCTTCTTCTTCTTGGCGGCCGGAAACAGGATGTTGTTCAGAATCAGGCGGTAGCCGGGCGAGTTGGGGTGCAGCGACAAGTCGGTGGGCTCTTCCTCCACCAGGTGCTGGTAGTCTTCGGGGTCGTGGCCGCTGTAGAACGTCCAGGTGCCTTTGCCCAGCGTGCCGTGCATGTAGCGCACCTCGCCCGAAGCCTTGTTGTCGCCCATCACCACCACGTCGGGCTTGATCAGGGGCTTGCGGAAGGACGTCGTCTGGCCCATGAAGCCCTTGACCGTCTTCTCGTGGTTTTGGGTGAGCATGGTCGGCACCGGGTCGTACTTGGCCGAGAAGGTGAAGAGCTGGAAGTAGTCGTTGCCCTCGTACACACCCCGCTCGCCGGGCTGCATGTCGATGTCGGAATACTCGTACTGGTAGGGGTCGCGCACGAGCTGGAAGTCCTTGAAGGCCAGGGTGCGGTTGTAGTTGAGCTTGGACTGGGCCTGCGGGTCGGCCGGGTCGCCGTCGTACATGCTTTCCACCATATCCACGCCCAGGCCGGCCAGGGCAATGTCGTAGGAGTCGGTGGCCGAGCACATGGCGAACATAAAGCCGCCGCCGGCAATGAACTCCTGCATCTTGACCGTCACGGCGCCCTTCATCTGGCTGACCTTGGCGAAGCTGTTGCGCTTGGCGGCGGCTTCGGCATCGTGCTGCTGCTGCTGGTACCAGGGCCGGTTGCGGTAAGAAGCGTAGAACTTGCCGTACTCGCCGGTGAAGTCCTCGTGGTGCAGGTGCAGCCAGTCGTACTTGGGCAGCTCGCCGTGCAGCACCTCGTCGTCGTAGATGGAGGTGTAGGGAATCTCGGCGTAGGCCAGCACCATCGTCACCGCATCGTCCCAGGGCTGCTTGCCCTTGGGGGTATAGACGGCAATTTTCGGCGCCTTCTCCAGCTTCATGATGTCCATGTTGGCGTTGGGGTCGGCAATCTGCGAGAGGATGCTGGTGTACTGGGCTTCGGAAATCACCTGGTAGGTGATGCCGCGCACAGCCAGCTCATTTTCCAGCCCGGGCACCACCTCCGAGGCAAAGGAGCCGCCGCGGTAGTTGAGCAGCCAGTCCACTTCCACCTGCTTGCCCAGCAGCCAGTAGGCAATGCCGTAGGCTTTCAGGCACTCCTTCTGGGCGTTGTCCATCGGGATGAACACGTGGTTGGCCCACGCGGCGGCCGGCGGGCCGAGCCAGGCGGCCAGCAGCAATAAAAAAGGCAGAATTCGCTTCAGGGCCATCAGGTGCTGCGGAATAACGAAGGGAAGATACGACAACCGTACACTGAACAGACGATTAGAATTCCGTAGGCGTTGCCGGGCGGGGCAGAGGCACCCGAACAAATGTAGCAAAACCGGGCGGGAGTTTATCGGAAACCGCCTACCTTGCGGGGCCGGCCGCTGATGCCAAATCGGCCTTTTCGCCGTTTGCAGCCGGTTTTGATCCTCGCTCACGGGTTAATCTGCCGCCACCATGCACCTGCTGGAAAACATCAAGGAAGCCTTTCGCTCCATTCACAGCAACCTGCTGCGCACCGTGCTCACGGCTCTCATCGTCAGCATCGGCATCATGTCGCTGGTCGGGATCCTGACTGCCATCGACGCCATCAAGTACTCGCTGAACGAGACTTTCGCCAGCCTGGGCGCCAACTCCTTCGAAATCAAGGCCAAGGGCTACACCAACCGGCAGCGGCGCGGGGGCGTGCAGGGCAAGGTCTACCCGGCCATTACCTACCTGCAGGCCACCCAGTACAAAGCGCAGATCGGCGACCAGGCGCAGGTGGGCGTGTCGGCCTTTATTTCCGGGGCTACCGAGGTGAAGGGCAACGGGCTGAAAACCAATCCCAACAACAACGTGGTGGCCGGCGACGAAAACTACCTGCAGATTCAGAACTACAACCTGGGCACCGGCCGGGCCTTTTCGCCGGCCGAGCTGGCCAGCGGCGCCAACGTGGCCATTATCGGGACCGAGGTCAAGGACAAGCTGTTTCCCAACCAGAGCCCGATGGATAAGTACGTCTATTTCCTGGGGCGGCGCTTTCAGGTGGTGGGCACGCTGGAAAAGAGCGGCAGCACCATGGGCGGCGGCGGGGCCGACCGGCTGGTGCTGATTCCGCTGGAAACCGGCAACCAGATGCCCCGGCAGCGCGCCCTGACCTACGACATCAAAACCGCCACCACTTCCCCCGACAACCTGACCTACCTCACCGGCGAGGCCACCGGCGTGATGCGCGCCGTGCGCCACGATGCCCTGAGCCAGGCTGATTCCTTCGAGGTGGAAGGCAGCGACTCGCTGGCCAACACCCTCGACGGCCTGTCGGGCAACATGCGCATGTACGGCTCCATCGTGGGGCTCGTGACCCTGCTCGGGGCCAGCATTGCCCTGATGAACATCATGCTGGTGTCGGTGACGGAGCGCACCCGCGAAATTGGCATCCGCAAGGCCCTGGGCGCGACGTCCAAGCAGATCCGGCAGCAGTTTCTGATTGAGGCCATTGTGATCTGCATGCTGGGCGGCATGCTGGGCGTGCTGCTGGGCGTGGCCATGGGCAACGGGGTGATGCTGCTCGTGGGCGGCAGCGGCTTCATTGTGCCCTGGCTGTGGATGTCGGCCGGCCTGCTGATCTGCGTGACCGTCGGGCTGGCCTCGGGCTACTACCCGGCCAGCAAGGCCGCCGCCCTCGACCCGATTGAGAGCCTGCGCTACGAGTAGGAGAGGGGCCGTTTGGTGAGTCGGGCGCATGAAACGCCGGATGAAAATCGGACTGGTGCTGGGGCTGCTGGGTGCTCCGGCAGCCGGGGCACATGGGCAGGCGGCGGGCAGCCGCGCCCAAGTGTCAGATGTGGCAACCACCGGGGAAGGCTCCAGATTTCAGATACCCCAGGCCGGCCCAACGCGGCGGTGGCCCGGCGCATCAACCGGCAGCTGCGCCGCTACATCACCAGTGAATTCAGCACGGTTGATTCGACGGCCAGCCCGCACCGGCAGCTGTACCAGGCCGCCCGCCAGTGCTGCTACGACGAGGAGCAGCAACTGTGGAGAGCAGGTGTGGATGGCCCTACCGGCACTGAATACAGCGTGCTCCTGAATCGGGGGGGGGGCTTGTCGATAGCGTTTCAGAACGAGTATCAGGGACTTCCGGAGCCGGCTACTCACCACCTCACGCTCGATTTGCGCACCGGCCGCCGACTTTCGTTAGCCGACCTCGGGGCCGACCCGCCCGCACAGCTGCGGCAGCGGCTTGGGGCCGCAGTTAGCCGCCGCCTGCGCGATGAGTTGGCTCACGTCGCGGCCCGCTACGGGGACCCGACGGTTATTGGGCACGTCGCCGAGCTATACCGGGCTCCGCAACTGGAACGCCACGCCCGCCCGGGGCCTGGCCACCGATATGGGCGAGAGTAGCGCTGAAGGGGCCGATTTGCTGGAATTCGCCCTCACCTCCGATGCCTTGCTGTTGTTCAACCCAATAGGGATGAGTCGGTATGACTTTGAGTTTCTTCCCGACGAAACCTACACGTTTCCTTTTGAGCGAATCCAACTGCAACCCCGTTGGCAACAGTTGCAGCAGCAGCGCCTCGCTGTGCCACGGGCCAAGAGGCAACCCAACTGAAGCCAGGATAAAAGAGAAATAACGATGCTTATTCATTTGGTGTTATATTGCGCCCCGTTAAGATCTTTAACTTTTGAATAAACAATGGAAACTACGGTAGGGCAACGGTTTACTCAATTGATTGCTCATTTGGGTATATCAAAAAATGCCTTTGCTGCTTCTCTGGAGAAGACGGCCACGGTAATACAACACCTGGTGGATGAGCGTAATAAGCCCGGGTTTGACCTTTTGTGTAAGGTGTTTGAGGTATACCCAAATGTATCAAAAGATTGGCTTCTGGAAGGCCAGGGTGGGATGCTGACGGAGGCTGCCAAAGTGGCTTCCAAGCCGGCCCCAGCTCCTGCCGGCGCGGCCACCCCAACAGGTGAAGAAAAAATAATTGCGCCTGCTCCTCCTCTGGCCGCGGAGTCCGGGGTAAGATCAGCGGTAACCGTGACGGCTCCCGCAGCTCCTTTTGCACCTGCTTTGCCTGCTGCTCCGGAAATAGTGCCCGCTTCTGACGCCCTGGCTTCAGGCCCAACTGGCGCTGTTGCTGCCGCTCCGGCGGCTCCGGCGGCAGTAGCGCCGGCCAGCAGCTTTGGACCCGAGAGCCTGCAAACGGCCCTGTATGCCCAGCAGCTGGCCCACCAGCTTACGGTCGCCGAAATGCGCAACCAGCACCTGCTGGAGCAGCAGCGGCTGATGCAGCAAATGCTGGATTTGATGCAGCGGCAATTGCCGAGGTAAAGGACAAGCGCAGCTAAAACAAAAGGGCAAACACTGTGACGTGTTTGCCCTTTTGTTTTAGCTGGTTCTAGGCTAGTGGTGCAGAGCCATAATGCCCATTTCCTCCGCCTCCATCAGGTTCTGCGGATTCACTGCCGTTAGCCGCAGGGTTTTCATCTCGCCGACCAGCAACGGGTCGTATTTGGCCGCTACGCGAATGTAGTTGGGCGTGAAGCCTTCCATCTGCCCGTGCGTGACGTCGTCTTCGAACAGCACCTGCGTTTCCTGCCCCACGTGCTGCTCGTAGAAAAAGCGCTTCTTCTTTTCCGACAGGCCGCGCAGCTGGGTGGTGCGCTCGTGGCGGTGGCGGTCCTGCACGCGGCCGGGCAGCGTGGGCGCCAGCGTGTTTTCGCGCTCCGAATACGGGAACACGTGCAGGTAGCTCACGTCCAGCGCCGTCAGAAACTGGTAGGTTTCCAGAAAATCCGCCTCGGTTTCGCCGGGAAAGCCCACGATGACGTCGACGCCGATGCAGGCGTGGGGCATCACCTGCTTGATCAGCGCCACCCGCTCGGCATAGAGCTGGCGGCGGTAGCGGCGGCGCATCAGCCCCAGAATCTTGTCGGAGCCGGACTGGAGCGGAATGTGGAAGTGGGGCATAAAGCGCTGGGAGCCGGCCACGAAGCGGATGATGTCGTCGGTGAGCAGGTTGGGCTCGCAGCTGCTGATGCGGAAGCGGTGAATGCCCGCCACCGCATCGAGGGCCCGGACCAGGTCGTAGAAATCCTCTTTGCGCTCCCGCCCGGGACCCTGCAGGCCGAAGTCGCCGAGGTTGACGCCGGTCAGCACAATTTCCTTCACGCCAGTGGCAGCCAGCTCCTGCACCCGCGCTACCACGCTCGACACGGAGTCGGACCGGCTTTTGCCGCGGGCCAGCGGAATGGTGCAAAACGAGCAGGTGTAGTCGCAGCCGTCCTGCACCTTGAGGAAGGTGCGGGTCCGGTCGCCGTAGCTGTGGGCGGCGTGAAACTCGGTGGCTGCCGAAATCGGGGAGGCGTACACCTGCCCCGGCTGCCCGGCCGCGGGCTTCTCGAACCCGGCCAGGATATCGACGAGCTGAAATTTCTCGGCCGCGCCCAGCACCGCGTGCACGCCGGGAATCTCCGCAATTTCCCGGGGCTTGAGCTGGGCGTAGCACCCGACAATCGTTACGAAAGCCTCCGGATTGTGCTTGAGGGCTTCTTTTACCACCTTGCGGCACTTACGGTCGGCGTGGTCGGTGACGGAGCAGGTGTTGATGACGTAGATGTCGGCGGCCTCCTCGAAAGCCACTTTGCGGAAGCCGCGCTCCTCAAACTGCCGGCCGATGGCCGAGGTTTCGGAGAAGTTGAGCTTGCAGCCCAGCGTGTAAAAGGCAACTTTTTTGGTTTCCATAAGAGAAACTGATAACAGCTAAAAACCTGCTCCACTGTCTTTAAGCAGGGTTTTTACAGAGATGTCGTCAGGATTAGCTTGTTGGCGACAATGAAAACACCACCCAAGACAAGTACAAAACAGGGCAGCCAGATGCTTGCGCCGGGGCAAAGTTAACCCAACTCAGGCAGAGCAACCCAGAATGGACCGGTGTAGCTGCCGGCAGACCGGGGCCAGAGGACTGAATTCGTACCCGGCACCGGCGCAGGGGGCGGCCTGAGTTCTGGACTGCCGGGCGCCCGGGGAGTAGCCGACTGCCGGAGCCCGCGGTTGTGAACTCAGCCTGGCGGCAAGAGGCTGGGCTAGGCCTTGCCCAAGGTCAGTGTAGTGGAACGCCGAACCTGGAGGCGCCCCGGGGCAGGAAGAACCGCGGCGGTTCTGTTAGGGCTGCTATAGTTTTCCGCTGACAATCCTTTTGGCCGCATCGTAAATCACGTTCCTTTCGCTGCTGCCCAGAATCCGTTCGATGCGCTCAAACTCTTCTCTCATCTTGCCCACATCATCGAAATCCTGTTTAAAATCGGCAGCTGCCGCAGTCGTTATGATTTCCAGCGTGGCCCGGGTGGAATCCTCGTTTACCGACGACCGTAGCGCAACAATGTGCGCCAGGTTGATTTTGACCGATTCATTGTGTTGGATCGAATAACTTAAGAACTCCATGCGATAAGGATGACGGGTGAAAGGCGTTTCAATATAACGCCTTTCCCGGTGAACGAAAGCGGGTATTTCGTCTAGGCTACCTTTACCTGACCGGGCTCGCCAGCCGGGTGCGTACCAGCGTCATCAAACCGGGCAGATCGGCCTGATTAAGCTCGGGCGCGGTGATAAACGGGGCCAGCTCGCCGGAAGGCAGCCGCCGGAACACGGCCGGCAGCGGCACCTCGCGCCAGGCCGGAAATTCGGCCCGGAACTCGTCGCGGTGCAGAAACCGGGCCTCAATGGGCAGGGCCTCGATGAAGGATTTCCACTCGGGCCGCATGCTCACGCCGTAGGTAAGCGCGCACAGCGAGCAGGGGTAGGTGCCGGGCGAGAGGGTCTTGTGGACCAGATCCAGCAGCCCGTTCAGCAGCCCGCCGTTGGCGTTGTACACGAATAAGAGGACAGTTTCAGGCATAAGGAGCAGGCAGACCGGAATCAGGACAGCAGGGCAGGGGAAGATTCTATTCTGTGGGTAGTACGAGCTAACCGTAACTTGGTGGCAATAGCAGCCCGGCAGCTGTCCGATTGCCGGCACCCTGGCCTACTTCCGCAGGAAGTCCCCGAACGAGGCCTGCTCGTAGGCCTGCCCCTGGCGCAGCAGGGCGGTATCCCCGGTCATCACGCGGCGGGCCACGTTGTCGTAGGTGATGCCGCCGTGGCGGGTTACGAAGCCGAAGCCGTCGGTGAAGGCGTAGAACGCGAAGGGCCGCCGGGCGGGCCGCAGCAGGTCGTAGCTCCACTGGTAGGCCGCCGTGGGCAGCTGCAGCTGGGCCAGCAGCGTGGCGGCCACATCGGTCTGCGAGCCGAAGGTGTCCAGCACCCGCCCCCGGGCTTCGGGGCGCAGGGCGCCGCCGGCCAGAATCAGGGGAATATGAAACTTGCCGGCGCTTTCGTTGGCATCGTCGCCGGGCAGCGGATGACCGTGGTCGGCGACGAGCACCAGCAGGGTATTCTCCCACCAGGGCTGCTGCCGGGCGCGGTGCAGAAAACGGCCCAGCGCCCAGTCGGCGTAGTACACCGAGTTGCGGAAAAGCGCCGCTTCGTCGGTGCCGGGGAAGCGGCGCGGAATCGGCACGTCGAACGGCTCGTGGCTGCTCAGGGTGAAAGCCGTGACGAAAAAGGGCTGCGCCTGGGTTTGCAAATCGCCCAGAATCCGGTCGAACAGCACGTGGTCGTGGGCCCCCCACTTCGAGCTCTGCTGGCTTATGGGAAAGTCGGACCGCTCGGTAAACCGGTCGTAGCCGGCCGTGACGAGGTAGCTTTTCATGTTGGCAAAAGCCAGCTCCCCGCCATAATAGTAGTGCGACGCGTAGCCCGCCCGCTTCAGGTCCTGGCACAGGTGGGGCAGGCGCTCGGTTTTGCGCGGATACTTGATAATGCTGGTCGAGGGCTGGTTGGGGTAGCCGCTGAGCAGCGACACCAGGCCCTTCTGGCTCCGGTCGCCGGCGGCGTAGAGGTTGGTAAACAGCACGCCGGTGCGGGCCAGGCTGTCGAGGTTGGGCGTCACGTTCTTTTCGCCGCCCGTACCGGCCACGAACTTGGCCGTGAAGCTTTCCAGAATGATAAACACCACGTTCGGGCGCTTGATGCGCAGCAGGCGGGTAGCGGCCGTATCGGCCCCGGGGGCGTAGAGCTGCCGCACGGTGCGGGCGGCCACCGAGTCGGGCATGAACTGGTACTGGTTGGGGCCGCCGCTCTGCAGGAAAAGCGAGTTTACCACGTTCCAGGGTACATTGACGGCCGCGTGATTGGCAAACGGGCGGGCGGAAAAGTACACGTCGCTCTGGTTGACCGGAATCTGCTGCACGCCGCCGCGCAGGGGCACGGCCAGCAGGCCCAGGTAGAGCAGCCCCACCAGCGCGGCCCGGCCCCGCCCGAAGCCCGGCGGCAACAGCGGCAGCCGGCCGCAGAGCCGGGCATAAAGCCCCCAGCCAAAAACCAGTAGCCCGGTCAGCAGGCCCGCCAGCAGCAGCAGCGGGGCGCTGCCGGCCGAGGCAGCCATTTCGGCCGGCGAATCCAGGTACTGCAGCGGGGTAGAATCGAGCCGGAAGCCCCAGGCCCGGTACAGCTCCAGGTCGGCCACGGTGAAAAAAGTCACGACGATGCCGATGACGGCCGAGTAGAGGCGCAGGAGCCGGTCGAGGGGAAAGCGGCCGGCAAGCAGGCTGCCCCCCGTCAGCAGCAGGTAGGGCACCAGGCTCAGGTACGCCGCTGCCGAGGCATCCAGGCGCAGGCCGTAGCCGAACACCCGCAGCAGCTCACCGTCGGCAAGTGCGGCCGCTTTGGGGAAATGATACACCAGAAAGACGGCTTTTGCCGCCACAAAAAAGACCAGCCAGAACAGAAAATAGCGCAGCTGGAAAGCAAAGCGGTTTCTCACCCGGCAAAGGTAACCGCAGATTTCAACCGGCGGAACCCCAACCCGCGTTTCGGGGCTCCGCCCCGGCGTCGCCGGGCCAAGCTGGCCCTGGGCGGCCTTAACTTGCTTATCACCCCGAAGGCTGTGTGCAGAAGGGTGTATGGCGACAAAAAGAAACAGATTTCGGGCAAATGCCCTTCGCCTGCAGGGTGGGTTTGGAAAGTAACAGTGGTTAAACGTACTTTTGCCTTGTCAAATACCACCGTATCTCGTTTCAACTTCTCAATGGCTATACTGCGCTTCAAAGCACTTGAACTCGTCGACCAGCGCAAGCCGGTGACCGTACCTTCTACCGGGGAGCGTCGCTCCGACAGCTTCGGTAAAAACGTATTCAACCTGGAGGCCATGCGGGCCAACATGCCGGGGGAGTACTTCAAGAAGCTTCAATCAGCCATCAAACAAGGCACGCCGGTCGAACGGTCGGTGGCCGATGCGGTGGCCTCGGCCATGAAAACCTGGGCCATGGCCAAGGGCGCCACCCACTACACCCACTGGTTTCAGCCCCTGACCGGCTCCACGGCCGAAAAGCACGACTCCTTCTTCGACCTGAACTCCGACGGCCGGCCGATTGAGAACTTCAAGGGCTCGGCGCTGGTGCAGCAGGAGCCCGATGCCTCGTCATTCCCGAACGGCGGCATCCGCAATACCTTCGAGGCCCGCGGCTACACGGCCTGGGACCCGACTTCACCCGCCTTTATCATCGAGACGGCCGGCGCTTCCACGCTCTGCATCCCGACCATCTTCGTGGCCTACACCGGCGAGGCGCTCGACTACAAGGCCCCGCTGCTGAAGTCGCTGGCGGCGCTGGAAAAGGCGGCCCTGGATGTGTGCCAGTACTTCGACAAGGACGTGAACCGCGTGTCGACCACGCTGGGCATCGAGCAGGAATACTTCGTGGTCGATAAGGCCCTGTTTGACGCCCGCCCCGACCTGGTGATGACCGGCCGCACCCTGTTTGGCCACGCCCCGGCCAAGGGCCAGCAGCTGGAAGACCACTACTTCGGCTCCATCCCCAGCCGGGTGCACGCCTTCATGCTCGACTTCGAAGAAGAGTCGAACCGCCTGGGTATTCCGCTGCGCACCCGCCACAACGAGGTGGCCCCCAACCAGTACGAGTGCGCCCCGACCTTTGAGGATGCCAACCTGGCCGTCGACCACAACCAGCTGCTGATGGACATCATGGACCGGGTGGCCGAGAAGCACAACTTCAAAGTGCTGCTGCACGAGAAGCCCTACGCCGGCGTCAACGGCTCGGGCAAGCATAACAACTGGGCCATGAGCACCGATACCGGGGTGAACCTGCTGGCCCCCGGCCGCCGCCCCAAGGAAAACCTGCAGTTCCTGGCTTTCTTCATCTCGACCATTACGGCCGTGCACCGCTACGGGGACTTGCTGCGCGCCAGCATCGCCTCGGCTTCCAACGACCACCGCCTCGGCGCCAACGAAGCCCCGCCGGCCATCATGTCGGTGTTTGTGGGCTCCCAGCTCGACAGCGTGCTCAATGAGCTGGAGCGCACTGCCAAGCTGCCCCTCGACAAGGGCGACAACATCTACCTCAAGCTCGGCATCGACAAGATTCCGGCGATTCTGCTCGACAACACCGACCGCAACCGCACCTCGCCCTTCGCCTTCACCGGCAACAAGTTCGAGTTCCGGGCCGTGGGCTCGTCGGCCAACTGCTCCTCGTCGATGACGGTGCTCAACACCATCGTGGCCGAGCAGCTCATCGAGTTCAAGGCGTCGGTCGATGAGCTCATTGAGCAGGGCAAAAAGAAGGAAGTGGCCATCGTGGAAGTGCTGCGCGAGTACGTCATTGCTTCCAAACACATCCGCTTCGAAGGCAACGGCTATTCTGACGAGTGGAAGGACGAGGCGGCCCAGCGCGGCCTGAGCAACATTCCGACCACCCCGCAGGCCCTGGATGCTCTCATCCGCGACGATGCCGCCGAGCTGTTTGCCCGCCACAACATCTTCTCGCACGTGGAGCTGCACGCCCGCCACGAGATTCTGCTGGAGGACTACATCAAGAAGATCCAGATTGAGAGCCGCACGATGGGCGACCTGGCCATCAACCACATCATCCCGACGGCCGTGGCCTACCAGACCAAGCTCATCACCAACGTGCGCGGCCTGCGCGAGCTGGGCCTCGACGACGAGCATTCCCAGGTAACGGTGGACACCATCAAAGCCATTTCGCGCCACATCAGCACCATCAAAACCCAGGTCGACGAGATGGTGAATGCCCGTAAGGTGGCCAACAAGACGGAAGACACCCGGGACCGCGCCATTGCGTACTGCGACACGGTCAAATCACATTTCGACCCCATCCGCCGCTCCGTCGACAAGCTGGAGCTTATGGTGGCCGATGAGGACTGGCCTCTGGTAAAGTACCGCGAACTGATGTTCCGGCACTAAGCCTGACAAGTCAGAATCGGGCCGGAGTTGGGTGGGAATTTGATCCGGCCCCGATTTCATTAAGAGCCGTTCCGGGTGGGGCGGCTTTTTTTGGGCCCGACTCCGTTAAATTGTTGCGCGCTGATAATCAAGGCGCAGGCGCCAAAATACGGGCCCGGGGGCGAGCGGTATATTAGACGTTTAGGATACTGGCCCGCTTTTTGGAAATCCGGGTAGCGTACCCTCTTACTTCCCAAAATCATGAAGCGTCCTCTACTCCCGGCTTTGGTGCTGCTGTTGGGCCTCGGCCTGACTTCGTCCTGCACCGTCAACTATTATGGTCTTGACCAGAACCAGACGTATCGGCGCGGCTCGCACGTCCAGCGCCGGCCTTCCTATCCGCCCACGTACGGGGGCAGCTACGGCGGCGTCAGAACGCCGGCGGGCAGCGGTACCGGCGGCATCAAAACGCCCCCGGCGGGCGGCACCGGCGGGACAAAGACGCCGCCAACCTGGGAAGCCGGCGGCGTCAAGCAGCCCGCGCGGATGGAATCCGTTGGCATCAAGACCCCGAGACGGGAAGTAGAAGTGGAAGCCGACCCGATCAAAACTCCCCCGAAGGACTGGCAGACCGGAGGCATCAAGCCGCCACCTCCAGCTAGCGGTGGTACGAGCCTCACGCCGCCCCGGAAAGCGGAAGAAGAGCCGATTAAAACTCCTCCGAGCGACTGGCAGACGGGGGGAATAAAGTCGCCCGTTCACCCGGGGGCCGAGCAGACCGCCATTAAGCTGCCCACGCGGGAAGTAGAAGCCGAACCGATCAAACCCCCTGCGACTGACTGGCAGACGGGCGGGGTGAAGTCGCCGGTGGTTGCAGCCGGCAGCGAGGGCCCGGCCCTTACGCCTACCGCCGAAGCGGAACAGGAGAAGCCGCTCCGCGAAAAGGCAATGAGTGAGGACAAGTCGCCCAACTGAAAATCCGCTGATTCAAGGTTCCGCGCAATAAGCTCCCCGCGCCAGTCAGGCAGCATTGCCTAAGTGCCCCGGCAAGTATTTTCCGCTACCCAACAAAGAAGGCCGGCTATTGTAGCCGGCCTTCTTTGTTGGCAGAGAAAGGGAAGCAGGCCTACTTGAGTACCAGGCGCCGGGCAACGTTGCAGCCATCGGCACCTTCCATGATGAGCAGGTAGGAGCTAACCGGCAAGGACACCAGGGGGCCAACGGTACTGAGCGGCTTGCGGTAGACGATGCGGCCCGTGCCGTCCGGCATGCTCAGGTGCAGTCCAGTACGGGGGACGATGCGGGCAGCCGCGGGGCTACGGCCTGGTGCTGCACGTCGGGGCAGAGCTGCAGATCCTCATGACCGGCCGGCCGGGCCGTAATTGGGGCGGCCGCCAGGAAAAGCAGCAGGAGGAGAGAGAGGCCAGGTTACCCTTTCCAGACAAAGGCATGCTAGCCACAGGTAAGGCGAAGTTGCAGCAGAAAATTAATACGACTACCCAATACAAGCGGTAAGACGCCTGCAGCTACTCCTGTAGTAGTTTTTTTTCAGATGTACTTGTATCATCTGCCAACTCGGCTTTGGTGCCGGCGTCGGGGTTGATACGCTTCCAGGTAGCCCATTTCAACTCGTCGAGCCGGGTCAGGGTGTCGGCAACGGTGGCATTGGCTTTGATTTTGTCGAAAAAGCCGGTCTTGACGCCTACTTTGATCAGCTGCTCCAGCACAAAGGGCAGGATCCAGCCTACAACGCTGGTGGCCAGCACGCCGCGCAGTCCGATGCGCAGCAGCAGCCGGGTCGCCATCCGCTCGAGCAGCAGGGCTTTGGCCGCGGGCAGGGCTTTGTCCAGCAAAAAGTCGCTGACCAGCTGAACGTTGCCTTTCTGTACTTCGGCCCGTAGCACGTCCTGCACCGCGTCCAGCGCCTTGCGGGCTACCTGCTGAAACAGGCGGCCGGTTTGCCAGGCCCGCAGGCTGGTGGCTTTGGCCACGTCAAAAATAGGGCGGAAGGTGAGCTTTTTCATGGGGTAGGGCGGTCAGGGGTAGCGCAGCACGGCCGGCTACGGAGGCATAGGTACGCAGGGCAAAGCCACCAGGGTACTCGGGCGGGCAGCGTTGCCGGCGCAAACAACGTAAAGCAACCGTAATCCGTCGCTAACCCCAGCCCGATGAACGCCATAATTATTACCGGGCCCGGTGGCCCCGAAGTGCTGCAGCAACAGACGCGGCCCCTGCCCGAGCCCGCGGCCCACGAAGTGCTGATCCGGGTGGAGGCCGCCGGCGTCAACCGGCCCGACGTGCTGCTGCGCCAGGGCAAATACGCCGGCAGCGGCGACGTGGCCGGCTCCGTGCCGGGCCTGGAAGTAGCCGGCCGCATCGAGAAATGCGGGGCGGCCGTGGTCCGCTGGCAGGTGGGGGCGGCCGTGTGCGCGCTGCTGGCCGCCGGCGGCTATGCCGAGTATGCCGTGGTGGATGCCTGCCACTGTCTGCCCGTGCCCGCGGGCTGGACCATGACGGAAGCGGCATCGTTGCCGGAAACGGTGTTTACGGTGTGGCACAACGTGTTTCAGCGCGGGCAGCTGCAGCCCGGCGAAACGCTGCTGGTGCACGGCGGCAGCAGCGGCATCGGCATCACGGCCCTGCAGCTGGCCCACGCGCTGGGCAGCCCCGTGTTCGTGACCGTGGGCAGCGCCGAAAAAGCCCGGGCCTGCGAGCAGCTGGGCGCCGCCGGGGCCATCAACTACAAGACCACCGACTTCGAAGCCGTAGTGCAGGCCGCCGGGGGCGCCGACGTAATCCTGGATATGGTTGGCGGCGAGTACACGCCCAAAAACCTGCGCCTGCTCAAAGACGACGGCCGGCTGGTGTTCATCAATGCCATGCAGGGCGGCAAAGCGGAGGTGAATGCCCTGGACATCATGCGGCGCCGGCTGACCATCAGCGGCAGCACGCTGCGGCCGCGCTCCGCCGACTTCAAGGCGGCGCTGGCCGCGGAAGTGGAGCGCGGCGTGTGGCCCCTGCTGGCGGCGGGGCAGTTCCGGCCCGTTATCCACCGCACGTTTGCCCTGGCCGACGCGGCGGCGGCGCACCGGCTGCTGGAAAGCAGCACCCACATCGGGAAGATTGTGCTAACGGTAAGCTGATTTTAGTTGCGTAATACTATCGGGGGCCGGCGGCATTCCCGTCGTTTTGGTGAATACAGCACCAAAAGATATAAACCCAACAGTGGCAGAAGCTTTGGCGGGCCGGTACCTTTGAAATAAACCAAAGCAGTCCGGCGCTGGGTGGGACTATTGCCGGGCTGGTTTTCAGAAAAGGCGTTCTTGAGAGGGGCGCCTTTTTCTGTTTCCGGGTATTTCCCTCTACAGCAGCAGAACGGTCGGCCGGTAGCAGGTAATTTCCCGCTACCGGCCGACCGTTCTGCTGCCGCTACAGCGGCGGGCAGTGGCGGGCTACGCCTTCTTCCACTTGATGGTGCACCCGATGGCCTTGGTGGAGCTGATAGCGGCGGGCTTGCCGGTCAGAATGTCGGTCATGGCCTGCTCCACATACCTGGTTTTCACCAGCTTGGCGTCTTCGGAATTGTCGTCGATGGCCCCGATGTAGCTTACCACAAAGTCCGGCCCCTGCCTGGTCACCACGTACAGGTGGGGCGTGCGGGTGGCCCCGAAGGTTTTGGCCACCTGCTGGGTTTCGTCCTGCAGGTAGGCAAACGGGTACTTCTTGCTGGCGGCCCGGGCTTGCATCTCGGCGAAGGAGTCGCCGGGCACGGTGGCCTCGTCGTTGGGGTTGATGGCCACCACGGGGTAGCCCTGGGGCGCGTATTTCTGGTGCAGGGCAATGATGCGGCTTTCGTAGGCCTTGGCGTAGGGGCAGGTGTTGCAGGTAAAGACCACGATGTAGCCTTTGGCGGCCTGGTTACCGGCCAACGACACCAGGCGGCCATCCACGTTTTTGAGCCGGAAGTCCGCGACTTTGTCGCCGACCTGGTAACCGGGCGAGGCGGGGCCGAAGTTGCTGAGCAGCACCAGCGCCAGGCTGGTGGTGAGCAGGGAAAACAGCTTTTTCATGAGCGAGCCAGGGGTAAAGTGAAAAAAGGAAGGGAAAGGCTAGGGAAGGAACTTCTGCAGCTGGGCCGTCAGCTCGGCCTGGGTGAATTCCTGCTCGAAGGCGGCGCGTTTCTGCTTGTTATAGATTAGCGTGAAGGGCAGCGCGCCCGACCACTTGCCGTCCACCTTATCCAGCCAGGCGTTGGGGGCGGTTTCGTTGAGCAGCACCACTTCCGACTTCAGCCCGCGCCGGAGCACGAAGGGCTTGACTTTTTTGTCGAGCTGGGAGGCGTAGTCCAGGCTGACGAGCAGCACTTTTACCTTTTTGCCAGCGTAGGTCGTGCTCAGCTGGTCGAAATAAGGCAGCTCCTTGACGCAGGGCGCGCACCAGGTCGCCCAGAAGTTGACCACGTAAGTCGTGTCATTCTGCCGGCTCAGGCGCTTTTGCAGTTCGGGCAGCTTGATGACGGTGACCTGCTGGGCGTGGGCGGCAGTAGCCCAAAGCAGGAGGGCAGCGGCGGCAAGAAATTTTGGTCGGGTCATGTTTATTGAAAGGCTGTTACTGCAAAGACCGCTCTAGCGGGCGGAAGTTGCGGCAGTGGAGCCGCCTGCTGGCGTCGCGGCGTTGCGGAGGTTACTGGGCCTGGCTGGCCAACCGCAAATCGTTTGCTGCTCAGCCGCAACCAGGCGGCTCTACGGCATACTACCACAGTTGAGCCAACTGGGCAAGTCCAAACCTGCTTACCTTTGTTACTCCTTCTGAAACTCCTCCTTCGGGTTATGAACAAAACGTATTGCCCCAGCCTCACCGAGTATAAGCGCCGCCTGAGCCGGGAAGTGAAAATCGGTGACCTGCCCATGGGCGGCCTCAACCCGATCCGGGTGCAGAGCATGACCACCGTCGACACCATGGACACGCTGGGCTCGGTGGAGCAGACCCTGCGCATGGTAGAGGCCGGCTGCGAGTACGTGCGCATCACCGCGCCCAGCGTGAAGGAAGCCCAGAACCTGCTCGAAATCAAGAAGGAGCTGCGCCGGCGCGGCTGCTCGGTGCCCCTCATTGCCGACATTCACTTCACGCCCAACGCCGCCGAGCTGGCCGCCCGCATCGTGGAGAAAGTGCGCGTAAACCCCGGCAACTACGCCGACAAGAAGAAGTTCGACGTCATCGAGTACACCGACGCCAGCTACGCGGCCGAGGTAGACCGCATCCGGGAGCGGTTCCGGCCGCTGGTCCAGATCTGCAGGCAGTACGGCACGGCCATGCGCATCGGCACGAACCACGGCTCGTTGTCGGACCGGATTCTGAGCCGCTACGGGGATACGCCGCTGGGCATGGTGGAGTCGGCGCTGGAGTTTCTGCGGCTGTGCGAGGAGGAAAACTACTACGACGTGGTGCTGAGCATGAAGGCCAGCAATACCCAGGTGATGGTGCAGGCTTACCGGCTGCTGGTGCAGAAGCTCGACGAGGAAGGCCTGCAGCCGTATCCCCTGCACCTGGGCGTAACCGAAGCCGGCGAGGCCGAGGACGGCCGCATCAAGAGCGCCGTGGGCATCGGCACGCTGCTCGAAGACGGCCTCGGCGACACCGTGCGCGTGAGCCTCACCGAAGCCCCCGAAGCCGAAGCCCCGGTAGCCAAAGCCCTGATTGACCGCTACACCAACCGTGCGGCACAGGCCAAGCCGATTCGCCCGCTGGGCGCCGATTTGGCGTTGCCACTTGCCCCGGCGGGCGAGTCGTTCAACGAGAGTGGTCCGACGACTCAAAGTCGTCGGACCACTTCGGCCGCGCCGGCGGACACTTCGGCGGCGGTACCCATCGACCCGTTTCAGTACCACCGCCGCATCACCCGCGAGGTGCTGAACCTGGGCGGGCAGAACGTGCCCCGGGTGATGGTGGATATTTCCCGCCTGGCCTCGGTGGAGTATGCCGACCTGCGCGCCGTGGGCCACTTGTACTCGGCCTTCCTCGACAAGTTTCAGATGAACGACCTGGGCGCCGACTACCTCTACAGCGGCCAGCGCCCGGTGCCCTTTATGCTGCCCAACGGCCTGAAGGAAGTAGTGGACTACGCCGCCTGGCTCGACGCCGGCCGCCGTGCCGACCACTTCCCCGTCCTCACCCAGGCCGAGTACGCCGGCGCTGGAGCTAAGCACGCAGAGCTGAACTTCGTGTTCCACAACCTGGCCTCGCTCACCGCCCCGGCCCTCGACCAGCTCCGCCAGGACGCCACGGCCGTCATTATCCTCTACACCGACAATGCCCACGCCATGCCCGAAATCCGGCGGGCGTTTTTCGAGCTGCTGAATAACGGCATCACCAATCCGGTCATCATCAACCGGCAGTATCCGGCCCTTACACCCGAACAAACCCAGCTCTACGCCGCCACCGACGTGGGCGGCCTGCTGCTCGACGGCCTCGGCGACGGCGTGGTGCTGAGCACCGAGCTGCTGCCCGAGCGTGAAAAAGCGGAGTGGCTCCAGAATATCGACCAGCTCAACCAGCTCAGTTTCGGTATCCTGCAGGCGGCCCGCACCCGCATGTCCAAGACCGAGTACATCAGCTGCCCGAGCTGCGGCCGGACCCTGTTCGACCTGCAGGAAACCACGGCCATGATCCGCAAGCGCACCGACCACCTGAAGGGCGTCAAAATCGGCATCATGGGCTGCATCGTGAACGGCCCCGGCGAAATGGCCGACGCCGACTACGGCTACGTGGGCGTGGGCAAAGGCAAGATTGCCCTCTACCGCGGCCAGGAAGTCATCAAAAAGTCGGTGCCCGAAGCCCAGGCCGTCGACCAGCTCATCGACCTCATGCGCGAGGATGGCCGCTGGGTGGAAAAGGAGCTGGTGGAAGAGCCGGTGGTGGGGTAGCTGCCTAACTCTATCCTACTCATGAGCGTCGAAATCCAACTATTCGCAGCCGAAATTACCTTGGGCACTATCGACGCACAGATTATCGACGCTTCGATGGGAGTACTTGGCGGCAAGCTGAAACCTTCCGAGGTGTATTACACTTACTTTCAGGCTTTCTTTCGAGCGCACGGTAAAAAAACCGACTGGCAGGGGCTGGAAGCACTTGGTTTGAAAACTACTGCGCTGCTGACTGGCGAGTTAAGGGCAGTGGGGGGAATATGTATTACTGATGTTGAGGGCTTAGGCGAGATTGAGGTTGAAGTTTGTGGCATTGATTGCCTGATAATGAATGAGCTGTTCCCTGAAGCTTAAAATACAATTCCGTCCTACTCATCAGTCTCCCTCTAAAGACTAACCCAATACTACCCGGAGCAACCACCAGCCCCAGCGGGGCGGCACATCGGTAGTACCCGTTGCAGAATAAATACCCGAAGCCCCAAATCTGGGTGTCGCCCCGCTGGGCCTAAGGCCGGTTCGGCCCCGCACCCTTCACGGCTTCGGAATTCCCAGCTGCTTGCAAATCTCCTTGCACAGCTCCTCGTCG
Source organism: Hymenobacter algoricola (assembly GCF_039539525.1). Lineage (NCBI taxonomy): Bacteria > Pseudomonadati > Bacteroidota > Cytophagia > Cytophagales > Hymenobacteraceae > Hymenobacter > Hymenobacter algoricola. The sequence continues at coordinate 84,624 of NZ_BAABDH010000108.1, forward strand.
ATGTCGCCGTGGCGCGGGACGCTGGTGCGCTTGCCGGTTTGCTCGTTCTTATAAATATCGTGGCGGCTGCCGTGGCGGTGCAGCGGGCAGCCGTGTGCTTCCAGGTGCTTCACGAACCTGCCGCGCTTCATGCGGCCTGCTCCACAAATTCCAGCTCCTCCTGGGCAATGATGTCGGTCGGATCGACGGCATCTTCCCGCATGTCTTCCAGGTACAATGCCAGCGCATCACGGATATTGTCTTTCACCTCCGCAATGGTGCGGCCCTGCGTAAGCACCCCCGGGAGCTCCTTGAACTGCCCGATCAAATGCGTTTTGCCCTGGCGGATGATGAGGGTGAGTTTCATGGCTGGTGGAAAATCGTGGTTCTGCGAAGATAACGAAGAAATGCCCGCTCGGGTGCCAGGCAGCTATTGCGCCCTATCATTTACAGTATTTTCCCGCCTCACCCGTCTGCCTGTCCATGAAGATCAAAGCAATCCTGACCGGGGCCACCGGCATGGTGGGCGAGGGCGTGCTGCTCGAATGCCTGCACAACCCCGCCGTGGCGCAGGTGCTCAGCATCAGCCGGCGGCCCAGCGGCATCACCCACCCCAAGCTGCGCGAAATCATCCACGCCGACTTCCACGACCTGACGCCCATCCAGGACCAGCTCACGGGCTACAACGCCTGCTTTTTCTGCCTGGGCGTGTCGTCGGTGGGCCTGAAGGAGCCCGCGTACCGCCGCCTCACTCATGATTTGACCCTGCACTTCGCCCAGACCCTGCGGCCCCGCAACCCCGGCCTCACGTTCTGCTACATGTCGGGGGCGGGCACTGATGGTACGCTGCAAAGCGGGCAGATGTGGGCCCGGGTGAAGGGCGAAACCGAAAATGCGCTGCTGGGGCTGGGTTTCAGGCAGGCCTACATGTTCCGGCCCGGCTTCCTGCGGGCCACGTCGGGCCAGCGGCACGTATTGTCGTACTACAAATACTTTGGCTGGCTCTACCCGGTGCTGCGGACGCTGACGCCCAGGTACGTTTCCACGCTGGCCGAGCTGGGGCAGGCCATGATTCAGGTAACCCGGCGCGGCTACGCCAAGCCGGTGCTGGAAGTGCCCGACATCGTGGCCGTGGCGAAAGGGAAGCCGTAGCAGCAGGGGCAGAAAATCGTTGCCGTGCCGAGATTCCGCGGCCCGCCCGGAAGGACGTTCTGTTTCCAACTGCGACGCTGCGCGCGCCTCCCCGGTCCCTAACCTAAGGCGCCGCATGCCCGGCATGACGATCTTTTTTCCTGTTCTGCCCAGCAGGCCGGGCCCCGGCGGCAATCCGCTACCTTTGCCCGAAATCCACTCCGCCCGCATGATCCGCACTGTCATCTTCGACATGGACGGCGTGCTCGTCGACACCGAGCCGCTCCACCACGACGCTTTCTTCCGCCACTTCGCCGAGCTGGGTATTGCCATGACCCGGGAGGAATACGCCACCTTCCTGGGCTCCTCCACCCGCAACGTCTACCAGCGGCTCAAGGCGCAGTTCGGCCTGACGGAGGAGGTGGAAACGCTCATCAACCGCAAGCGGGAGCTATTTGGCACGTCCTTCGACGCCTCCACCGGGCTGGACCTGCTGCCCGGGGCCCGGGCGCTGATTGAGGAGCTGCACGCGGCCGGCGTGCCGCTGCAGCTGGCTTCCTCGGCCTCCAAGCAAACCATTGCCCGGGTGTTTACCCGCTTCGGGCTCTACCCGTACTTCGATAACCTGGTCAGCGGTGAGGACTTTCCGCGCTCCAAGCCCGACCCCGCCATTTTCCTGCACGCGGCCACGCTGGCCGGTATGCCACCCGCCGAATGCCTGGTCATCGAGGATTCGGCCAACGGCGTGACGGCCGCCAAAGCCGCGGGCATGGTCTGCGTGGGCTACCGCAGCGAGCATTCCGAAGGCCAGGACCTGCACCACGCCGACCAGGTCGTGGCCCACCTCGGGCAGCTCAGTGCGGCCACGCTGCTATCGTTCTAAACTTTCCTTCTTCCAATTCGTGACAACACCGATAAGGATTGTAGCGGCTTTGCTCGGGGCCGGCGCCCTCACCGGCACCGGCCGGGCGCAGGCCCAACCGTCAGTGCAAACCCAGTTCGTGGCCAAAGCCGGCTGGCTCTACGGTAGCGCGCCGGCCCCGGCCATTGGGCTCGATTCCGTAGCCGCGGCGGGCCGGCAAAACAGTCCGACCCAGTACGTGGTGCTCCACGGGTACCGGGTGGCGCTGCGGGCTTCCGGCGAAGTCATTGTTTTTCGCCCGGCGCAGGCCACGCAGAACCAGCACGCCTACCCCGGGCAGGACGGCGGCTGGCCGGTGCAGCCGCTGGCTTACGCCCAGGGCCGGCTGCTGTTCCTGGCCACATCCGATGGCTACCTCAAGCCCCGCAAGCTCAGGCTGGTGGAGCTGGATCTGGCCAAAAACTCCTGCCAGCAGCTCAGCGAGGCCCGGCACATCGAGGCGGTTCGGTATTCGGAAGACCGGATGGTAGTGTACTACACCAAAAACGGGGCCGCCACCCAGTGGAAACGGCCGCCGGAATAGGGCTGCTACCGGCAGCCATCCTGGCGCCGCGTGTCGATGACGTGCACGATGCGCCAGCCCGCGGCCAGCTTCACCAGCTGAAACGAGTTGTAGCCGCAGTGGCTGAACTTCGGCCCCACGTAAAACCGGTAGGGCGTCCAGACGCTGGCCAGGTTGGCATCCACCAGCACCCGCTCGAAGCGGATCCGCTCATCGTACACTTCCTTATGCGGCGTGCCCACGGCTTGCAGAAACTCGTTCGGGTTTTCCAGGCCCACGCGCGTCGTACCCTCTTTGGTCGTGATGGTCTGCAATACCACGCCGGGGGCCAGCGTGCCGCGCACCATAGTGCTGTCGCCCTGCCGCATGCCGGTGAAGAACGTGGTGATGGTGGCTTTGACGGCGGCGGTTTCGGCGGGGCCGGTCTGGGCGAAAGCCGCCGGGGCGGCCAGCAGGAGGGCGACGAGGAAAAGAGGTTTCATGCGCAGGGAGTTGAGGCGGGGCAAGGACGCGCGGCCGGCGGTTTGGTTGCCAGCGCCGTAAAAGGCGGCGTTGCCGGCCGCCGGTAAAATTATGTTCTTCTGCCGTGGTCCCCGCGCCGGCGCGCTCCTTGCGCGCTACTTTTGGGGCCGCGCCTCTTTCATTGCTGCCGTTTTTTGGTTTTCTGCTCATGTCCATCCGCCGCACCTTCGACCTGCTTGCCCACCTAGCCGCCACCACGCCCCGGGCCGATTGCCTGGTGGAGAAAAAAGCCGGCACCTGGCAGCCGCTGAGCGCGGCCCGGGTGCAGCAGCTGAGCGACCACGCCAGCCTGGGACTGTGCCAGCTCGGCCTCGGCCCCGGCGACAAGGTGGCCATCATCTCGGCCAACCGCCCCGAGTGGGTGGTGGCCGACTTCGGCATCGCCCAGCTCGGGGCCGTGAGCGTGCCCATGTACCCGACCATCACGGTGGAAGACTACCGCCATATTTTCCAGGATGCCGGCGTGCGGGTGGTGCTGGTGGAAAACGAAAAGCTGCTGGCCCGGGTGCAGGAAGCCATAGCCGGCCTGCCGGCCGGCCCCGAGCACGTCATCACCTTCGACGAGGTGGCCGGCCACCGCTCCTTCACCGAGCTGCTGGCCCTGGGCCAGGCCGCCGACCCGGCCGGCCTGGCCCCGCTGAAAGCCGCCGTGCAGCCCGACGACCTGCTCACGCTCATCTATACCTCGGGCACCACCGGGCGGCCCAAGGGCGTGATGCTCAGCCACCGCAACATTCTCTTCAACTGCGAAAACCTCACCGACCACCTGCCGCTGCCGGCCGGCAGCAAGGCGCTGAGCTTTCTGCCCCTGAGCCATATTTTCGAGCGCACGGCCACGTATCTGTACCTGCTGCTGGGCTTCAGCGTCTGGTATGCCGAAAGCGTGGAGCTCATTGCCGACAACCTGCGCGAGGTGCAGCCCCAGGTGTTCACCACCGTGCCGCGCCTGCTCGAAAAGATCTACGACAAGATCGTGGCCAAGGGCCAGGAGCTGACCGGCGCGAAGAAAAAGCTGTTTTTCTGGGCCCTGGACCTGGGCCTGCGGTACGACACCCAGCAGGATCAGGGCGGGTGGTACAATGCGCAGCTGGCGCTGGCCAACCGGCTCGTGTTCAGCAAGTGGCGCGCGGCGATGGGTGGGCAGGTGCGCTACATTGTGAGCGGGGGCGGGGCCCTGCAGCCCCGGCTGGCGCGGGTGTTCTGGGCCGCCGACATCCGGGTGATGGAGGGCTACGGCATGACCGAAACCTCGCCCGTAATTGCCGCCAGTCAGCCCGTGCCCGCCGGCAACCTGATCGGGGCCGTGGGGCCGGTGCTGCCGGGCGTAGAAGTGAAAATTGCCGCCGACGGCGAAATCCTGACCCGCTCGCCCTCCGTGATGCAGGGCTACTACCGCCGCCCCGACCTGACGGCCGAAACCATCGACGCCGACGGCTGGCTGCACACCGGCGACATCGGCGAGCTGGTGCAGGGCCGCTTCCTCAAAATCACGGACCGCAAAAAGGAGATGTTCAAAACCTCCAACGGCAAGTACGTAGCCCCGCAGCCCCTCGAATCGCGCCTGTCGGAGTCGCCGCTGGTGGAGCAGGTGATGGTGGTGGGCGAGGGCGAGAAGTTTGCGGCGGCGCTGCTGGTGCCGGCCTTCGGGGAGCTGCGGGCCTGGGCCGGCCGCCAGAATCTGCCCACCGACCTCTCCGATGCCGCGCTGGCCGCCCACGCCCAGGTGCAGCAGCTCTACGAGCAGCTGGTGCAGCAAACCAACGCCGCCTTCGCCCAGTGGGAGCAGATCAAGAAAGTGGCCCTGCTGCCCACGCTGTGGAGCGTGGAATCGGGCGAGCTGACCCCCACGCTGAAGGTGAAGCGCAAGATTATCAGCCAGAACAATCAGCAGCGCATTGAATCATTGTTCCGGTAGGCCGGGGTAAAAACCACCGCAATATCTGGCCGCCGGCAAATCTTTCCGCGGCGGCAGCTGTTACTTTTACGTACCATCACCTCCTGCTATCATGCGTAAAGGCCTCTTCGATTTCGGTCCCGCTCTCGGTTATTTCTTCCGCAAAAACGACCCCAACCGCCAGACTAACTTCAATCTGCGCAGCATGCACTTCATCAATAAGCTGAGCATGGCCATGTTCCTGGTCGGCCTGTGCGTGGTGCTTTACCGCCTGTTTACGCGGTAATTACTGCGGTCAAAACAACAGCGAACCGTCATGCTGAGCGAAGTCGAAGCATCTCGCGTGCTGACATCAGGTTAGTAATCTGACGATACCACGCGAGATGCTTCGGCAGGCTCAGCATGACGGTCTTTATATTGCGCCCGCTATGAACATCGAAGACTTCCGCGACTACTGCCTGCTCAAGCCCGGCGTGACCGAGGAAACGCCCTTTGACCCCGAAACGCTGGTGTTCAAGGCCGGCGGCAAAGTCTTCGCCCTCACCGACATCGACACCTTCGGCAGCATCAACCTGAAGTGCGACCCGGAACGGGCCGCCGAGCTGCGCGACGAATACGACTACGTGCTGCCCGGCTTCCACATGAACAAGAAGCACTGGAACACGGTCCGCATCGGTACCGGCGCCACCGACCGCCAGCTCCGGGAGTGGACCGATCATTCCTACGACCTGATCATTGCGTCGCTACCCAAAGCCAAACGCGCCGAGCTGCCGGCCGGTTAGGTAAACTGCTCCCAAAAAATCGTCTGTCATCCTGAGTGCAGCGAAGCGGAGTGAAGGACCTTATCACGTTAGAACGGGTCGTTGTTTCGCCTGTCGTGCTAACGTGATAAGGTCCTTCGCTTTGCGTACGCCAGATGAAGGATGACAGATGTGATGGGTAGCTGCAAATGAAGAAGGCCCGCCGGAACTATCCGGCGGGCCTTCTTCATAAAGTGGCAGGTTACTCTACACCACCACGTTCACCATGCGGCCGGGCACGACGATGAACTTTTTAGCTTCCTTGCCCTCGGCAAACCGCGCCAGAAAATCGGAGGCGCGGACGGCGGCTTCGATGTCGGCGGCGGTGGCGGTGGCGGCGAACTGCAGGGTTTCGCGCACCTTGCCGTTGATGGCCACGGGGTAGTTCACGGTGTCTTCCACCAGATATTCCTCGCGGAACTCGGGGTAGGCGGCCTGGCTGATGCTGCCGGCCGCGTGGCCCAACTCCACCCACAGCTCCTCGGCCAGGTGGGGTGCGTAGGGCGAAAGCAGCACCACCAGCGGCTCCAGCACGGCGCGCTTGTGGCAGTCGAGGGCCGTGAGCTCGTTCACCGTAATCATCAGGGCGCTGACGGTGGTGTTGAAGCTGAACTTCTCGATGTCCTCCTCGACTTTGCGGATGGCCTTGTGCAGGGCCTTCAGCTCGGCGGGGGCCGCGGCTTCGTCGGTCACGGCGAAGTCGCCGTCCTGGGGATGGTAGAGGCGCCAGAGCTTCTTGAGGAAGCCCGCCACGCCGCTCATGCCGTTGGTATTCCAGGGCTTGTACTGCTCCAGCGGCCCGAGGAACATTTCGTACAGCCGCAGCGCATCGGCCCCGTACCGCTCAATCAGCACGTCCGGGCTCACCACGTTGTACTTCGACTTCGACATCTTCTCGACCTCCACGCCACAGATAAAAGTGCCGTCTAACTCAGCAATGAATACCGCATTCTTAAAGTCACTGCGCCATTCACGAACTGCATCTACGTTGAGAATATCGTTATCAACTATGTTTACATCAACGTGAATAGAATTTGGTTTATCTCCAAACCTATCTGTGAATTGTAAATTCAGATGCTCGTTTTCATAGTTAAACTTATCCTCAACTAATTTGACAGTGGACCAAAAATGTTCTTTTTCATCCTCGTCCAAAGTGTTATTCCAAACACGCTCATACAATTTATGTGACACGAAAATGGAAGGTATTAACGCATAAGTAGGCCCCTCATGACCTTCAAATTCATACAATGACACTTCAGGAGTAAAACGATAAATAAGACTTGAGCGGCCCAGAATCATCCCCTGATTAATGAGCTTCTGGAAGGGCTCATTGGCCGTCACCAGGCCCAGATCTTTCAGGAACAGGTGCCAGAAGCGGGAGTAGAGCAGGTGGCCGGTAGCGTGCTCGGCGCCACCGAGATATAAGTCGACATTCTGCCAGTACTGCTCGGCTTCCTCGCCCACGAAACGCTCGGCGTTGTGCGGGTCCATGTAGCGCAGGTAGTACCAGCTGGAGCCGGCCCAGCCGGGCATGGTGCTCAGCTCGTAGTCGTAGAGGCCCTTGTACTTCCAGTCCTTGGCGCGGCCCAGGGGCGGCTCGCCGGTTTCGGTAGGCTTGTATTCGTCGATTTCGGGCAGCACCAGCGGCAGGTCGGCTTCGGCCACGCCATAGGCCACACCTTCCTTGTAGTAAATCGGAATCGGCTCGCCCCAGTAGCGCTGGCGGCCGAAGATGGCGTCGCGGATCCGGAAGTTGGTTTTGCCCTTGCCGATGCCGTTGGCTTCGAGGTGCTGAATCAGCTTGTGGGTGGCTTCCTTGTAGGTGAGGCCGTTGATCAGCTCGGAGTTGATGTAGCGGCCTTCCTTGGTTGGGTCGGCCTGCTCGTCGATCTGCTGGGCATCGGTAACCGGGATGATGGGCAGGTCAAAATGCTTGGCAAACACATAGTCGCGCTGGTCGCCGCTGGGTACGGCCATCACCGCGCCGGTGCCGTAGCCGGCCAGCACGTAGTCGGCAATCCAGATCTGCACCGGCTCGCCGCTGAGCGGGTTGATACCGAAGGAGCCGGTGAAAGCGCCCGACACGGTTTTGGTGTCGGCCATCCGGTCGCGCTCCGAGCGGCGCTTGGTGGCGTCGATGTAGTCCTGAACGGTGGCCTGCTGCCCGGGCGTGGTCAGCTCGGCCACCAGCTCGTGCTCGGGGGCCAGCACCAGAAACGTCGCGCCGTAAATCGTGTCCACGCGGGTGGTGTAGACCTTGATCTGGGCCTGCTCGTGGTCCTGTACCGGGAAGGTGACCTCCGCTCCAATGCTCTTGCCGATCCAGTTGCGCTGCATTTCCTTTACCGCGTCGGGCCAGTCGAGGGTATCGAGGCCTTGCAGGAGGCGGTCGGCGTAGGCGGTGATGCGCAGGTTCCACTGGGGCATCAGGCGGCGCTCCACGGGGAAGCCGCCCCGCTCGGAGAGGCCGTCCTTTACTTCGTCGTTGCTTAACACCGTGCCCAGGCCGGGGCACCAGTTCACGTAGGTGTCCTGCTGGTAGGCCAGGCGGTAGGGGTGCACGGCCTGCAGGCGCTGCTTCTCGCTGAACAGCTTCCACTGCCCGTTGGTGAAGCTGTGGCGCTCCTCTTCGTCGCCGGCGGCGCGGATACCGTCGCTGCCGTTTTCGGCGAACTTATCGAGCAGGGTTTTCAGCGGCTCGGCCTTGTTCGTGTCCAGGTTGTACCAGGAGTTGAACAGCTTGAGGAAAATCCACTGCGTCCACTTGTAGTAGGCCGGGTCGGAGGTGCGCACCTCGCGGCTCCAGTCGTAGCTGAAACCCAGGGAGCTGAGCTGGCGGATGTAGGTGCCGATGTTCTGCTCGGTGGTGAGGGCCGGGTGCTGGCCGGTCTGGATAGCGTACTGCTCGGCGGGCAGCCCAAAGGAGTCGAAGCCCATGGGATGCAGCACGTTGAAGCCCCGCAGCCGCTTGTAGCGCGACACGATATCGGAGGCAATGTAGCCCAGCGGGTGCCCTACGTGCAGCCCCGCCCCGGAAGGGTACGGGAACATGTCGAGCACGTAGTACTTGGGCTTCTCCGAGCGGTTATCGGCCTTGAAGGTGCTATTGGTTTTCCAGTGGGCCTGCCACTTCTTCTCGATTTCCTGGGGACTATAGCCGGGCATGGGCGTGGGCTTAGGGGTTGCTGCTGAACCCGCGAAATTAAGCGGAAATGCCGGGAAAGGGGTAATGTCAGCAGTAGAAAGCGCAACGGCGCGTTCTGCTTCCCAACTGATGAGAGGCCGGGGGGAAACAGCAGAATAAAAATCGTTGTCATGCTGCGCTTGCCGAAGCATCCTGTGTGGCATCGTTGGATTCCAATCCGAGCGTCAGCACGCGAGATGCTCCGGCAAGCGCAGCATGACGTTCTGGCTAAACCACGCTCCGGTCAATCACCCTAACCCCGGTCTGCTTGATGCGCAGAGTCAGCTGCGGACGGGAGCTGGCTTTTTAGCTTTTTTACTTCTAAACCAACCCTGCCAGCGGGTTCCGGCCTTCGAGCGTGCCTTCACTGCTCAGCACCCGAAACCGCGCGAACATCTCCTCACTATACCATTTCTCCTGGCGGGTGAGGCGGATAACTTCCTTGTGCTTCTCACTGCGGTACGCGTAGTCCTGCATGGCCTGGGCTGATTCCCAGAGGCTGAATGTGGCCTGCCGCACCACCGGCAGCTCCCCCAGGCCGATAGCCGCCCGCACGCCCGGTGCGTGGGCCACGGTGGCGCTGGTAGGAGCCACGTAGCGCCAGAAACGGGGGGCTTTCAGCCAGTGAATGGAGGCGCGGGTCAGCACGGCCACCGGGCCATCGGCCGCGGGAGCTTCCGTGGGGTACTCAAACGGGTTGGTCCCATCCCACAGTCCGTGCGACTTCAGCGGAGCCAGTTGGGCCGTCCAGGTTTCCTGGGCCCGGCGCTGGTATTCCTGCCACAGCGAATGAGTGGCAAAGAACGCCGCCGCCGCCGCCTCCGACTCCCACACGGCCATCAGGCCGTAGCGGCTCAGGTTGGGCAGGGCCCCGAAGCCGCCGGCCCCGCTGCCCAGCAGCTTCTGAAACCGCAGACCCGGCACCTTTTGGAGGGGCCGCTGGGCCGTGCCCATCTGGGCTAGTCCCCAGCGGATGTTGCCGGGCCGCAGGGTGATGAGGGAGAGAGTGGTCAGCAAGGAAGAAGGAATTGGGTGGTGCCACGACTTTTTGGTCGTGGTACCACTATCGTTGAACGGAATCCACGCATCGGCACCAATAGTGGTACCACGACTTTTTTGGTCGGGGCACCACCCAGCCGCGCCAAAACAACAAAAAAGGGCCGGAATTGCTTCCGGCCCTTTTCACTGAGTGCAAACCAACGCTTACTTCACGTCCACTTTGGCGTGCTCGTTCACATCGTCGGAAGTAGCCCGCTCGCCGGTCACAACGGCTTTGGCGTAGGCTACGGCCCGGCTCAACAAGCCGCTGGGGGTGTCCCAGTACTCGCCTTTCTCGATTTCGACCTTGAGAATCATGATGTTCGGATCGTCCTTGCCCTTGGCAAACCAGGCCCGCAGCGGCTCGCTCCAGAGCTGGTCGATTTCGGCCTGGTCGCGGTAGGCGTTGGCCCGGCCCGAGACGGACACGTACACGTTGTCGTCGGGCTGGCCGTAGCTCAGGTTCACGTGGCTGTCTTTTTTGACTTCGTACACCTTGGCCGAATCCTTATCGGTCAGGAACACCAGGGCGTTGGTGCCGTCGGGCGTCTGGGTGTACATGGGGCGGCTGCGCAGGCTGCCGTCCGTGTCCTGGGTGGTGAGCATGGCAATGCGCACGTCCTTGATTTTTTCGAGCAGCTTCGACAGGTCGTTGGTGACGGGTGATTTATCAGCCATAACGGGGGTGTTTTGGAGGAAGGAAAAGATTGGTCGGCCCGCGGAGGATGCCGCGGGCTGGTTACCTGTACGGCCCCGCGCCCCGCCGGGTTAGCCCAGCCAGTGGCCCGCCGCCCCGATTTTGCCGTACTTCCCGCTACCGATGAACTTCCTCGCCCACCTGCTGCTCTCCGGCTCACCGGCCACGACCCCCGATTACGAGGATATCGTCGTCGGCAACTTCGCCGCCGAGGCCGTGCGGGGCCGGGCCGCCCTGGCGGCGTATCCGCCCGCCGTGCAGCGGGGCATCCGCCTGCACCGCTTCATCGATTCCTTCACCGATACCCACCCCATAGTGCGCCGCAGCACCGCCCGCCTGCGCGAAGCCGGCCTGGGCAAGTGGGCCGGCGTGGTGACCGACATGGGCTACGACCACCTGCTGGCCCGCGACTTCACCGGTTTTCACCCCGCCGAGCCGCTATCGGCTTTTGCCCAACGCCAGTACGCCTTGCTGCAGGCCCGCCGCCACGAGCTGCCGGAGCGCCTGCAACACATGCTTCAGTACATGCGCCGCGACGACTGGCTCAGCGGCTACGCCCAGCCCGAAGGCTTACAACGAGCGTTATTAGGATTGAGCCGCCGCGTGCCCAGCGGGGATATTCTGGCGACTGGTGCGGCGGCGTTTCTGGCGGCGGTGGCGGCGTACGAGGCGGATTTCCAGGAGTTCTGGCCGGAGCTGCGGGCGGGGGTGGAAGAATTTGTGTAGCCGGTTGGGATATCCTGGCTGGGGCTCTCTGCTTTTTTATAGGCCTAGCAAGTCCTTAAGCCACGCTGAAAGGGGCGGATACAGCAGCACGCCGGGTATGGTGACTACCATGAATCTCGTGTACCACTTGTATACCTCCAAATATGGTTTGTTCCTTCCCACGCCAATTACCGTCTTGGGGTGGAAGATACCTGCCATTAATAAAGCCACGCCTACAAGAGTGTATCGAATTGCATTTTTGTTGATTCGGGTTTTCTCAACTACGTTTTCAGGCACATAGTTGGTGGTGTACTTGAGCATCAACTCCATTGCCTTTGCTTCGTTGTTCTTATTAACGCCTGTCTTGATAATCTGATTGATATCCTTTGTGTACTCCGCTTTGAAGTCAGGCTTTACTTTCTCAACGATACTTGCGCCAGAGAAACTAAGTAAAGTAACACCTATACACCCAATGATGTAAGCCCAGGTCTTCCATATTCTATTGGGTCTTGTTGGCTGGTACTTTTCGACCCATTCTTCGACTTTGTACAGAATATCTTCCTGGATGCTGTTATCGGCGCTATTTACCTTTAATCGAAAGTCACTGCCGTAATTCTTGCCAAGCTGCAGCGTGAACTGGTCACGATAGTCACCTACTGAAAGAGCGATTTCAACAGGGAATAAGTTTTTTAGCCTTGCATCTTTCAGAATGCCTTTGACGGTGGTATCGTGCAGCGTTGATTTATCGCTCAACAGGAGGGATACTTTAGCAGGAACTACTTTTGTTTGGTTTCGTGAAAGCTCCTGCGCTGTTTCTAAAGTGAAGGCAGGATAGTCTTTGAGTATCTGTGCCGTCTTTTCTTCATAGTATCTTTCGTGTAATTCCCGAAACTTGGCATCGGCAAATGCGAGAATTACATCAAGTTCCTCTAATTCTTTTGTCCCAATAAACCAAGGCCCCTTCAGGTCACGGTCACCCGGAATGTGTAGTTGTCCCATCAAATAGGCAGATGCATTGTTGAATTTGAAACCGGAAGTTATGAAAAAGTCCTAGCCCCTAATAGGGCTGCTGTATGCAGCCCTATTAGGGGGGAGTAAATATAGAGCTATAGCGGATTCGTGAACAGTTCATCCCTATTTGGCGGATGGCCGTAGCCAGTAAGATGAGACCGTATTCGCTTGATTTACGCACCCGGGTAGCGGCGGCATGCCAGGAGCCGGGTGCCCGGAAAGTAGCCGTGGCGCGGCGCTTCGGCGTGAGCCGCTCGTTTGTCAAAGACCTGCTGCGCCAGCAGGCCGCCACCGGC
>NZ_BAABDH010000109.1:0-97814 GCF_039539525.1 Hymenobacter algoricola
ACAGGCCGCCGCCACGCGGGTGCGTAAATCAAGCGAATAGGGATTCATCTTACTGGCTACGGCTATCCGCCAAATAGGGATGAACTGTTCACGAATCCGCTATAAGTAGATGGTTTAAAAAATAAAGCATCATGAAGTACTGCTTGTTCCTTACTTTTGCCGCCTTACTCGCCTTGCCGGGCTTCGCTCAACAGCAAAACCCACCCATCAGCCTACAGGCGTCGACACTTGCCTTACCCCTTGGGGCGGCTCCGAGTGACGTGGCCGTTGCGGACTTCAACCACGACCAGCGCCCGGATCTGGCCGTCACGCAAAGAGGCCTCAACCAGCTGGCCATCTTCCAGCAAACGGCATCGGGCTTTCCGGCCACGGCCACGAGGACTTACGCAGCGGGCACGTCCCCTAGCAGCGTGGTGGCGGTGTCGTTGGACGTGAATAATCCCAATGCCTACCTGGATGACCTGTTCACCGTCAGCGGCCCGGATGGGCACATCACGGCCTTTACCAATTCGTTGACCCAGCCCGGCGCGCTGACCGCTTCACTTGCAGTTAATTTTGCTTCGACCTACCCTAGCGTTTCGCCACGCCTCCAGGCTGGCAACCTCAATGGGGACGGGCTGATTGACCTGGCTATGACGAATGACCGGGAGATTCTGGCCGGTGTCTTTGCGTATGCTCACCGGGGCAATGGGGTAGTTGAGCAAATAGCTAGGCAAACTACGCTGGACCTGCCGGCCAATATTCAACTCTCGGACTTAGATCAGGACGGGGATCTGGATGCTCTGGTTGCCATGCCGCTCTACAACCAGATCCGCATAATGCAACACAGTATTATGCAGGCCGAATTCTGGTTAGCCCCTCCGATCAATATACCCAGTCTTGGCACAGGGGCCAGTAGCGCCGCCGCCGGCGACATCAATCTGGACTTTTACCCGGATCTGGCCGTAGCCAACAGCGGCTCGAATACAGTGGTTGTCTTTCTGCGGACGGCTCCGTTGCAATACACGACACCCCTCATTTTGCCTATGTCCGCCACCCCGCGGCACGTGCTGCTGGCGGACCTCAATGGGGACCGTGCCGCTGAGCTGATTGTCACCACGGATACGCAGCTGCTGGTTTACCGCAACACCTTGCTGCCTGGTCCGCCTCGCTTTGCTACACCGGTTATATTTCCCCTTGGTCCCAACCCGGATGCCTTGCGGCTAGCCGATGTGAACGGGGACCGGGTGACAGATATTCTCATTCCCTTGCGCCGGGGATCATACCGTTCGGATCTTCTGTAACCTGAGCCAAGTGCAGCCCACTGCGACGCGGCCTAGTACTCTCCTTGGAGTTGCCCTCGTGCCCAATCCGGCTACTGACCGGCTGACTGTGTTCCAGCCAGCACCGTCTGCACCCTTGGTATTGACGGTGCTCGATGGACTGGGCCGCACCGTGCTGCAGCAAACGCTTACCGCTGCTGAAAGCAGTTTTTCGGTAGCGCATCTGCCCCGGGGCCTGTACGTAGCTCGTCTGCAAGCTGGAGCCCGCAGCGCCACCCAGCGACTCGTGCTGGAGTAGATTCAACCGAGAGGCTACGGAGGAGTAGTGGTTCCACGGCTGCGCTTGGGCCGTTTGCTGCGCAAATGCAGTGCCTCCAGGCAGTAGAGGCGATGGACGCGCGTATGCTGGTCGGGCCTGCCTTACCGCCGCAGCAGCGTAAACAGGCGCTGGCAGCCGACGCGACGCGCCCCTGGGCCAGCTCCCGCGGCCGGTGTACCAGCTGCAGCGTTGCAGCGAGACGAGCTGGCAGGCCCGGCGGGTGGACAGGCGGTAGGCCTCGATCAGGTGTTGAGCGTTGATTCGCGTGCCTGGCGGTACGGGCTTCAGAAGGTTGTTTGAGCACGTCCTGCAGCATCTGCTTGTCCAGGCTCAAGTTAGGGTCGGTTCGTCGGTCAGATCTGCCTGCGGCTGTCGGGGCCAGCTCTTGCGCTTTACCGGCAGCAGCGGGGAGGAGCCGTGGGGCCGTCACGCCGGCCGGCTGGCCCTGCTTTCCTGGGGCAGCGCTTGGGTTTCCGGGTGCAGGCTCATAAAAAAAGGGCGGCTCCGAAAGGAGCCGCCCTTTTCAGGCGTCAGGCAGGCAGCGGGTTACTGCTTGATCAGGCGCGTTACGGCCGTGCCGTTCGGCAGGTCGAGGTGGAGCTGGTAGACGCCGCTGCTGAGCTTGCTCAGGTCGAGCTGCTGCTGCAGGGCGGCGGCGCCCTTCACCATGGTTTCGGTGGCGACCGTGCGGCCCAGCACGTCGGTGACGCGCAGGGTGATGTTGCCGCGCTGCCCGTTGTCCACGTTCACCTTGAAGATGCCCGTGCTCGGGTTTGGATACACGGCAATGCCCTTCAGCAGCTCCGCATTGCGGTTGCCCAGAATGGTGGCTTCCGTTGCGTACTCAGAGCAGCCTACGGCGTTGCAGGCCCGTACGCGGTAGTAGTAGCGGCCGCTGACCGATACGCTGGTCACCGTATTCGACTCGTTGGTGCCGGTAGTGGTCAGGGGCTGGTAGCTGGTGTTCGTGTTGAACGAGCGCTCCACTTCAAACCGGGTTTCGTTGGTCGAGTTATCGTACCAGGTCAGGATGTGCTGGCTGCTGCCGTTCACAAACGGATCGGGGATGATGGTCAGCGACGAAGGCATGGCCGGCACGTCACCGACGGTGCACAGCTCCAGGCTCCAGCCCGTGAGCGTACCGCCGTTGCCAGCGGCATTGTCGTTGATGCTCAGCACCCAGTTGCCATTGGCGTTGTCATTGATCAGCGCGGCCAGCGGGTTGGCCGGCTTATACGTGCCGCCCCCCGAGAGTGGGCAGGGCAGCGAGGCCGTAGCCGCGTCGTCGAGGCTCAGGTTGATATCGGCCGTGCCGGCGCAGGCGCGCGAAAGCAGTACTACCGACCGGCCATTGGGGTTGGTCAGGGTGATTTCCAGCTCGCCCACGTTCGGGTGGGTGATGGCCAGGTTACGAAGGCGGATGTCCGAAACCCGATCCGTATTGGTTACCGTGATAGTCGAGGTAACATTGCTGTTGGCGCTCGACAGGATAACGCGCGGGACCTGGGTGGCTACAATCGTGTTGCAGGCCTGAATGCCGGTCTGGAACTGCGTGGCCGCCGAGAAGGGCGCCGTGCCGCAGGGGCTGATGGCCCGTACCCGCCAGAAGTAGGTGGTGTTGGGCTGCAGTATCGTGGAGGGCGTGAAGGTGGTGCCCGTGATACCGGCCTGCGTCAGGATCGGCGTGGTGAAGGCCGCCGTGGTAGCCACCTGCACCTCGTACGACGTGGCGTTGGCTACGGCATTCCAGGTGAAGCGGGGCCGCGTGGAAGTACGGCTCGCGCCAGCCGGCGAAACCGGGATGGCCGCGGCGGTAGCCGCCTGCCGCACTACTACCTGCACCGACTGGCTTTGGGTGATGCTGCCGCTGGTACCGACGAGGTTGATAACGTAGCTGCCCGAAGCCACGGCGGTGGTAGCCGTGATGGTTGCCTGCGTAGAGCTGCCGGCATTGACCGTGGGGTTGGTGAAGGACACCGACAGACCCGTCGGCAGGTTAGCCGCCGACAGGGCGACGGCGCCGGTGAAGCCCTGCAGCTGACCCACGGCTACGTTGATGGACGTGGCGTTGCCGGGGCAGATGGAAGGCACCCCGCCACCAGCCGTGGAGGAGGTGAGGAAGAAGGTGGGGCCAGTGACGGCGCGCACGGCGAAGTTCTGGTTGGAAATATCGAAGAACACGTTGCCTGACGCCTGCACCTTGATGCGGGCCGCGGCCGTAGCCGCCTGGGTGACGGGCAGCGTAACCGTCTGGACGCCGTCGTTGGGCGTACCGGCCAGCAGCGTGGTGGGGTAGGTGCGCCCACCGTCGGTAGACAGCAGGATGTCCACGTTGGCCGCGTTAATGGGGGCCGCCGTGGTGTTGGCTACGTCCCAGCTCACTTCCTGCGGCGTACCGGCCAGCCAGGAGATAGAAGCGCCGGACGTGTTGGGATACGTGACCAGGAACGGGCCGGCCGTCGCTACGACGGCAACGTTCATCGAGTCGTAATCCACGCCGCCACCATTGACCCGGTTGTCGCGGGCCACCAGGCGGAAAATCAGCTTGCGGGCGTACGTCGGCAGCTGCTCCCCGATGGTATCAGTGTTGGTAATCAGGTTGTAGATTTTGGGGAAGGTGCGCGCCGGCGAAGTTTTGGGCGTGAACATCCGGAAGATGGCCGCGTCGCCGGTGGGCGTGCGTGGGTCGCCGGTGGGTCCCAGGTTGTACTGCTCCCACGAATAGGTCAGCGGGTCGCTTTCGGGGTCGGTGGCCGAGCCCGTCAGGGTGAAGGGCGTCTTGAAGGGAATAACGTAGTTGGCCCCCGCGCTTACCACCGGAGCGCTGTTGTTGGTAGCCGTTACCACGCCGCAGTTGCCTGCTCCCGTGATGTGCGCCACAATCTGGTCGAAGCTGCGGGAGTGGAAGTAAGGAATGCTGTTTGGCCCTAGATCCTGGGGCGCACAGATGCCGGCGTAGGCCATGATGCTCACGCCGCTGCCGGGCTCGTAGGCCGACACCGCGGCGCGGTTGCCGCCGGCGCAGTTGCCCGAGTTGCTGTTGAAGGTATGGTCGCCGCCGAACTGGTGGCCGATTTCGTGGGCTACGTAGTCGATGTCGAAGGCGTCACCCACGGGGTTGGGCAGGCCGGTTACGCCGCCCGCCTTTTGGGTCAGGCAGACCGAAGGCTTATAGGCTACGCCGCCGCCGCCGGTGCTGAACACGTGGCCGATGTCGTAGTTGGTAAACCCGATGATCGAGTTGAGGGTAGTAATGTTCTGGCCCAGCATAGCCGAGCCGCTGTTGTTGGTGTAAGGATCGGTGGCACCTTCCAGGTAGATGATCTGGTCGGTGTTGTTTACCAGCACCATGCGCACGGCCACTTCCTGCTCATACACGCCATCGACGCGGTTGACGGAGGTTACGATTTTGGCCAGCGTAAGGGCCTTGGTAGCTGCTGCCGGGGCACAGACCGCCACGGCATACTCGCCGGTGCAGGCCATGGCCAGCCGGTAGGTCCGCAGCTGGGTGCCGTTGGGTACCCGCTGGAAGGCCGAAGGCTGGGGCACGTTTACGTCCTGCGCGTCAGAGTTCAGGCACGTAAACCCTTTCTGGTTCATGGTCTGCTTATCGAACACGACGTAGTGCTCGGTGTCGCCGTTGGCGGCCGGGTCAATGTAAACCGTGCGGCCGGCCAGCATGATCATGCCGTGGAAACCCGCCGGGGTGACGTCGAGCCGGGCCGTGGCCGCCGGGTTGTCGATGCCTTGCGCGGCGTAGGTCTTAATCATGGGGTAGCGGGCGGCCAGCGCGGCCTCCATCACCGGCACTTCTACCACGCGGAAGCGCTGGGAAGTACCATCGGGCAGGGGCAGCGAAACAACCGTGCTGGAGTGGCGGGCGCCGGCACTCTGCTCGGCGGGTGCCTGGGCCAGCGTGCTGCGCATGGCGTCCAGCTGCACCGTAATGGGGCGGAACTGGCGGAGGCGGGCCATGGTCTGGCGAGCTGCCGTGGGGGCCTGGGCCGCATCGGCCCAGAGTACCCGTTGGGCCGCTGCATGATGCGGCGCCCCAGCCGCTGCGAACAACAAGCCGCCCAGCAAAGCTGGCTGCCAGGTGCGCAACGCTTTTGTAAAGGTTGAAACCATAAAGGTGGAGTAGGAAAAATGGTAGGTGAAAATCGAATCAGGATGAAGGCTCCAAGATAAGATTTTCAGCTACCATTTTTCCAATCACCGATGAAATCAGGTGATTATATCCCTGACTCGCGCCCGGGGCTCAGCGGACGGGGCCGCCCTTGATTTCAAAAGCCTGCTTGCTGCCCGCGGGCAGGGCGGCTTTGTCGAAGCACAGATAATGCTGGGTGTCGCCGGAGCGGTAGGGCTCAATCAGGTACGTGCGGCCCAGGCACACCAGCATGGCCCGCAGGCCGGCGGGCGTTATTTCCAGCCGGACGTAGTCGGCGGGGGTGGCGGCCTGGCCGGCGTAGGTGCGCAGCTCGGGGTATTTGGCGGCCAGGGCCGGGGTCAGCACGCTGCTGGCCCGCATCTGAAAGGCCTGCTGGGAGCCGTTGGGCAGGGGCAGCAGCAGGTTGGGGCCGCTCGTCTGATCGGCGGCGGCCAGAGCCTTCTTCAGTTTCGGCAGGTCCAGGGCCAGCACCCGGTAGCGCGTCGGGGTGAGGCGGGGCTTGCCCAGGCGCCGCACCTGGGCCGCCGGCAGCTCCCGCCAGAATCCGGCCGGCGCCAGCGCCGCAGAGGAGTCGGGCATGGGCAGTGGGGCAGACCGGGAAGGTGGGGGTACGGAGCACGCCAGCAGGGCAGGCAGCACGAAAAGTAGGAGGGAGGTCATCGTCATAGAAGTTAGGGTACCTGAGCCCGCCGCGGCTGCGGCACCGCGGAAGGTGCGATAATCCCGCCAGAAATCTGCCGGCGGCGTCTCCGATCCTTACGAGCAGCCCCAAAAGCAACAGCCTCCCGTGGGCTTCACGGGAGGCTGTCAGGAGCCGGCTGGCAGTGCGCGTCGCGTTAGCTTTCCGTTTTGAGCAGGACCAGCTGCACCTTGTCGGCCGACCCGATTTTGCGGCGGAACTCCAGGTAGGCCGGGTAATCGGTGCGCGGAAACCGGGTGCGGGGCATGATAAGCCGGCGCACGTACTGCAGCGTGCCGTCGGGCAGGGTGTGCAGCTGGCTGGAATAGGTGCCAAAGGCGGTCGTCAGCTTTACGGGGGCGGGCAGGGCTTCGGGCTTCAGGCCGGCGGGCACGTGAATGCGCACGGTATCGGCGTGGGAGAAGGCCTGATCCAGCCAGATGTCGGTTTGCCGCTCGCCCACGGCCGCGGGCAGCGCCGGCAGCCGGCTGAGTAGGTTGGGCGTCAGAAACAGCCGCTTGCCGCTGGTGGTGGCGAAGGTGGGCAGCGTCAGCCCCAGCGTCTGGTTCATGGCCGGCAGGGCCGCGCGGGTGTTGGCGGTCAGGCTGAATTTGGTGATGCTGAAGTTGTTCAGCGGCAGCGCGTCCCCAACTTTCTTTTTCTGCTCGGCCGCCGACAGTCCGTTCAGCAGACTGTGCAGGCGTTCCTGCTCAAGGCCGGTGCAGCGGGTCTGAATGGTGGCCGTAGCGCTGCCCAGCGCATCGAGGTACACGTCGGTGCGGCGGGTGCGCTGGTTTTCCTGGGCCCCGTAGCGGGGCGTGCGCACCAGCTTGCCGCCGGTGGGCGTGATGAGTAGCGCGTGGCGGTTGCCGGTAAAGCTGCCCATGTAGTTGAAGGGGTTGGTCTGGCTGGTGCATTCCAGCCACACGGTATCGGGGCGGGCGGCCCGGGTCAGGGGCACGCACAGCACGACGTGGTTGAACTGGCTGCTGGGAAACTCGGTGCGGATATCGGGCTCGTCGGCGCGGACCAGGGCGCAGTAGGCCGTCACGTCGGCGGCTTTCAGCAGGGCCATGCAGTAGTTGCTCAGGGCTTTGCAGTCGCCGTAGCCATTGGCGGCCACCGAGGAAGCCGGGAAGGTTTGCCAGCCCCCGATGCCCAGCTGAATGGAAATGTAGCGCGTGTTGGCCTGCAGGAACTCGTACACTTTGCGGATGCGCACCCGCTCGTCGGCTTCGCCCTGCACCAGCGCCGCAACGCGGGCCGTGAGCTCGGGCGGCAGCACGTCGCGGGTGGCGTTCAGGTCGTAGCTCCACTGGCCCAGGCCCTGCCAGGAACTCAGGTTGCCGGCGTGGCCCTGCACCTCGAAGCTGGTCGGGGCCGTGAGCACCGAGGGCGTAAACTCGGAGATGGGCGGGCTGTCGGGCTCTTCCTCGATGGCGGCCAGGTTGGTTACCTCCCACTGGTAGACCTCCAGCGCGGCCTGCTGGCTGCGCGCCAGCGTGACGCCGGCCGGCAGGTGCCGCTCCTGGTAGCGCAGCGGCAGCTCCGCGGGCGTCAGAACCCGGAACGAGGCCTGCTCGACCGACAGCTGGTCGGTGGGCTGCGGGTACCAGGAGGAGTAGAACAGCGGATTATTCGACACGACCTCGTACTCGAACTCGACCGTGTAGGGGTAGGTCGGCTGGCGCAGGTCGACGACGCGGCCCCGGCCGGAGCTGGCCAGGCTGAAGCCATCCGACAGGCTGATGTCGCCCACGTCGCCGGCCCGGAGCTGGCGCAGCAGCAGGCCCGCCTCGTTGTAGACGGCGCCGCGCAGGTAGCTGACGCTGCTGAGCTGGTCGTAATACACCATCTCCGTGGCCCAGCGCGCCCCGTTTTCGTCCAGGATGGTCGTCACCTGATGCACCGTCTCCACGGTGCGCCCCACCGATTTTACCAGCAGGGTTTCCTCGTGGCGGCGGATGATGGCGTGGGCGTTTTCGCGCAGGGCGGCGGGCACCGCCGACACCGGGTATTTGGGCAGGCCGCCCCCGGCCTGAGCCGGGGAGGCGAGCAGCCAGGCGCTGGCCGCCAGAAGCAGGAGCCGCCTCATGATTTCTTCTTCAACACGATCTGCTCGGCCTGCTTGGCCAGCATGCGGTTGTAGAACTCGCGCAGGTAAGCGTACTCCTCGGCCGAGTAAAACGGCTTGCGCAAGGACATCCGGCTCACAATCTGAATGGCGTTTTCGCCCGGCACGATGGTGTAGGAGTAGCGGCCGCCATCCTCCGGCAGATCCACCAGGGCCGACTTGGGCAGCTCCTCGGCCACAAAGCCGGCGGGCAGGGTGATGGTCATCATCACCGTTTCGTCGACCTGGGCGCCGAAGTCGACGGGAAACAGGCGCTCCTCGTGGCGAAACGGGTTTTTCTCGTCGCTGAACGAGCGGAGCGGGCTCAGGTAAATCGTGCTGGTCGGCCCGTCGGCGCCGGCCGAGGCAAACTCGTAGTCGAGCGTGAGGGGCTTGGGCAGCTGCTCGCGCTCCTTGAAGGCGAACTTGGGAATGGACCAGCCTTCGTGGGCGCTGGCCAGCTGTTCGATATATTTTTTCTCGCCCTGCTTCTGCAGTAATTCCCGCTCGTGCTGGGCCGAGTAGCCGCCGTGTTCCTGGTGCACCTTGCCGGTGATGCCGCCGCGCTCATCAACCGTGAGCTGAATCTGCCGGTATTCCAGGTAGCGCTGCGTTGGCTTCAGATCAACCCAGCGCGACTCTTCGGGGTTGGGCATGACCAGGCGACCCGTGCGGCTCAGGCAGCGCTGGGGCAGCGTGCCGCAGGGCAGCAACTCCTCGGTGGCATCGACCAGCATTTCCTTGCCGTCGGGCAGACTGACGTGGGCAATAACGTAGTTGAACTTCGACACCAGGGGCAGGTCGGTATTGATCATGCCATTGTCGCGGGTGCTGAGCATAACGGGGTTGGCCGTCAGGCCCGCCTCGCGCAGCGTGGCAATCAGGAGCAGGTTCACATCGGCCGCCGAGCCGGTGTGCACGTCGTAGGCGTGGCGCAGCGTGCCGGCGGTGTACAGGCGGTCCGTGCCATTGTATTTTACCGACTTGCGCACCAGGGCGTGAATAGCGGCTACGCGGGCGGCCGGATCGGTTTCCTTGGCCAGCAGCGGCGTGAGCTGGTCTTTCATGAAGCTGCCGCGCTTGAGTTGGGCGCCGAAGTTGTCATCGGTGAGCAGCTCCCTGTCGATTTGCACCCACGTATTCGATACGGGCTGATAAGGCTGCCCTTCCCAGCGGATACCGGCCAGCTCAAAATCAATCCGGTCGACGTAATCCTTGTAGGAAGTCATGTAGGGCTCATCCCGGAAGGCGGGGACGTCTTTCATCACCCAGCGGTGAATCTTGGTGGGCACCTGGACCATGGTAGTGGAGCCCGCCACGCGCTGGGTCGCGAAGCCCGAGCCCGAGGTGCCGCCGCTTTCGCGCAGCGCGGCCTGCATCACGCCCTCCGTGTGCTCGTTCAGCGCCAGCGCATCGTAGCCCTGCATCAGGGTCTTGTAGTCGAAGTACTTGGGAATGGTCGCCTGGTACTCGCTCCAGCGCACCGGAATCTCGTGCTGAAATTGCCAGTCCTGGAAGTTGAACAGGAAGTCGGAGGTGACCAGGTACGAATACTCGATGATGGAACCTACCCGCACGTTGGGCAGCGTAAACTTGCGTACCGTAACGTTGGCGGTGGCCTCGTCGCGGAAGATGGCTTCAGTGGGCAGCTTCTCCTTGACCATATGGCCATCGACCAGATTGTAGGTGAAGCCTTTCAGGCCGGTCAGCTTTTCGGCGTTCCGCTCCTTATGATACAGCGGAACCTTCACCGTGGCCCAGTCGTAGCCCGACTTCTTCAGGATCTTGATGCGGGTAACGCGCTCAAAAAGAATGCGAAAGTCCCCGTCGATGTACTCGAAGTGGGAGCGGCCGTAGTCGCAGAGGATAACGGCTGCCGCGGCGCTGTCGGCCACGAAGTTGGCACCCGTCAGGTCGCGCTCATCGATTTTGCCAAACTTGATAGGGGCCTCCTGGCTGAAAGCCGGGGTAAAGGCCGCGCCGCAGATAACCAGCAGCGCCAGCCGACGCAGTAGCGTTGGAGTCATAAAAAAAGTAAGAAATACTATCCGCTCAACTTTTCCCCAGGGGCTATCTAACAGTGGAGGCGAAGAATCAGATAAGGGATAGTTGTGAACAACACGGATGATTGGAAAGCTAAAATTGCACAATTTCCCGGAGGCTACCGCCGCCGGCAGGAAAAATAAAATCCAGCCTAACTCACTGGCGGCGAAGCACCAGCACCTCGGCCGATTTGGCCAGGGCCCGCTGGTAGAGTTCGCGCAGGGCCGCATACTCGGCCGGGGAATACTCGGGCTTGAGCAGCTGCAGCCGGGCCGTGAGCTGCACCGACTGGGGCGTAGGCTGGCTGAACTGATACAGGAGAAACGGCCGCCGCCGTTGGGCAGCGCCAGCGCCAGCGGCGCCAGCGCTTCCTGCCGCGTGAAGCCGGCAGGGAGCAGCACGGTAAGCACCGCCGTCTGCCCGCGGGCCATGCCGAAGCTGACCGGGTACTGCCGCTCAGCGTGCTCAAACGGGTTGGTGCGGTCCAGGAACTGCCGCAGCAGGTTCAGGTAGATCAGGGCCGAGCACAACAGCTGCCGGCCGCCGAGTATTCTTCAAAACCGGCGAAAAAACCGGGGCCAACCTACTCGGCCAGGGGCTGCCGGCCGCGGGCTAGGCGGCGTGGCCCGCCGGCTTTTTTACGCCCCACAGCAGATAGGCCAGCGCCAGCAGCGTGGTGCCCGTGCTAAGCGCGTGCACGTAAGGCAGGTTGGCGGCGGTGTTGTGGAAAATCCAGCCCGCCAGCAGCGCGCCCAGCCCGATGCCGGCCTCAAGGGCAATGTACATGGTGGCCACGGCCCGGCCCCGGCGCGCGGGGTGGCTCAGGTCGATGGTCCAGGCGTAGAGCGTGGGGGAGTTCAGGCCCGAGGCCAGGCCGAACAGCAGGGCCGCCGCCAGAAAAACCGGCTTGGTGTGGGCCAGCGTGAGCAGCAGCAGCGACAAGGTGAGCAGCACCGTGGAGATGCGCAGAATAGGCACCCGGCCGTACCGGTCGGAGGCGCGGCCCGCCACCAGCCGCACCAGCAGCGACGACAAGGTGAAGCAGGTAAAAAACAGGCCTTTCTCGGCCGGCTGCAGCCCCAGCACCTGGCTCTGGTCGGGAATGACGGTGAGAATGGCCCCGAACGGAAACAGGCACAGCAGCGTAACCACCGCCGGCCCCAGCACCCGCGGCTCCAGCACCTCGGTCCAGTCGAGGCGCAGCAGGCGCCAGCTAAAACGCTGCCGCTGGGTTGCGGGCAGCGTTTCGGTCATGGTGCCCTGCACGGCCAGGCTCAGCAGCGCCAGGCCCGAGGAGCAGTAAAACAAGGTGTTGAGCGAGGTGGCCGCCGTGATGTAGGGCCCCAGCGCCGGCCCGGCGGCCATGCCCAGCGAGCCGGCCACGCCCAGCAGGCCCATGGCCTCACCCCGGCGCTCGTACGGAATGATGTCGGCAATGTAGGCGGCCGTGCCGGTGGGCTTGAAGCCGGTGCTGAAGCCGTGCAGCAGCCGCAGCCCCAGAAACCCGACTACGGTGGAAACCCAGGGGTAGAAAAAGCCGCAGATAAAGCAAACCAGGGAGCCGAACACCATCACCGGAATGCGGCCCACGGTGTCGGCCAGCTTGCCGCTGAAGGGGCGCGAAAGGCCGGCCGTGAGCGTGAACAGGGCAATAATGAACCCCTTGTACTCCGCCCCGCCCAGCCGCGTCAGAAAGTCGGGCAGCTCGGGCAGGAGCATGTTGAAGCTCATGAAAAACAGAAACGAGCTCAGGCACATCAGCCAGAAGCCGGCAGTATAAATCTGGCCTGTTGCAGGAGGGAGAATGTCGTTTTGTACGCTGTTCAAGGGACTTCCTGGGTATCAGACGGGGCGCAGCGAGGCCGAAAATACTACCGGCTTGCCCCTTTTTATGCCTCCTTTCGGCGGTTGCAAGGGAGGCGGCCGGCAGCTTGGCCTCAGTGATGCCCGGGTAATGGGTAAAGTTGAATTCGGCCGGATAACCGGTTGTCATCAGCAGCGGGAGTGGAATGCCCCGGGGGAAAATCGTACGCGCCGCGAAGGTGTTGTGCCTCCAGTGGTACGTCCGGTGCTCCGCGCCGGCCAGGTGCGGCCCGCCCGGCAAAGGTACGGATAGCTTACCAGGGGCCAGCAGCTTTTAGCGGCCGCCGGGCCTTGTTGACGTAACTTCCCCTCCATGAAGAAGCTCGTTTTTTTTCTTGCGGTGCTCGGCTCCGCCACCGGGCTGCTGACGGCCTGCAACGGTGACCCGGCGGCCGGCTCGACGGCTACCACCGAACCGGCCGGCGGTGACGTGGCCGGCATGAACCACTCCCGGACCAATCCAGCCCCCGGTGCTGGGGGCCTGATGAACGTGAGGAGCACTATGCTGCAAGACATGGAGGCCGTCAAGCCCACCGGCAACGCCGACTCCGACTTTGCCCACGTGATGATGGCGCACCACCGGGGCGCGGTAGCTCTGTCGGCTCTGGAGCTCAGGCACGGTCAGGACGCTGGGCTGCGGGCCTTGGCCCGGAAAATCAGCACCGACCAGAAAAAGGAGCTCCAGGCTCTGAAAGCCAGTGCTGCCCGCCTCAACGGTGCTCCCGCCACCTCCCCGTCTGCCGCCGCGCCGGACCCGTTTACCAGCCTGATGAAAAGCTCCCTGGAGCGGATGATGAACCTAGGCCTGCCCGGCGGCAGCATCGACGCCGACTACGCCCTGCTGATGGTAGCGCACCACCAGAGCGCCATCGACCTGGCCAAGGCTGAGCTGGCGTATGGCCGCGACGCCAAGCTTAGGGAAATGGCCCAGCAGCTGATTGACACCCGGCAGAACGAGCTCCAGCAGTTCGAGCAGTGGCCGGCTTCCAGCGCCAGCAAGCCAACGGCCCGCCCGGCCGGGTAGGAGGGCCGGGAAAAGTAACTTCGCCGGGCCCGGCGCCGGTTGCCCGGCGCGCCCCCCAAACCAAGCAGCCGGCCCAGCGCGTACCTCTGCCCGCTACCCGGCCAGCGTTGGCCGGGCTTACCTTGCTACGCGCTTGCTGCTACTCGCCTTTTTCTGGACTGTCTACTTCGGCTTGCACAGCCTGCTGGCCACCACGTGGCTTAAAGACGCCGTGGCCCGGCGCCTGCCCCGGGCGGCGCGCTTTTACCGGCTGGCCTACAACCAGGTGTCGGTGTGGGGGTTTCTGCTCCTGTTTCGCTACCAGAGCCAGCTGCCCGAAACCCGGCTGTTCAGCCCGCCCCAGCCGGTGCTCGTGCTGGGCTACGCGCTGCTGGGGCTGGGCCTGCTCGTGGCCGTGGCCGCCCTGCGGGGGTACGACCTGGCCGAATTTGCCGGCTGGGCCTACATCCGGCGCGGTCCGGCCGCCGCCGACGGACCCCTGCGGACCGGGGGCCTCAACACCGTGGTGCGCCACCCGCTTTATTTGGGGCTGCTGCTGGGGCTGCTGGGGTTCTGGCTGCTGGCACCCACGTATGTGCGCAGTGTCTTTGTGGGCTGCAACCTGGCCTATTTGCTGGTGGGCACCCGCCTGGAAGAGCGGAAGCTGCGCCAGCGGTTCGGGGCCGCGTACGCGCGCTACCAGGCCCGCGTGCCGCAGCTGCTGCCGCTGAAATGGCGGCCCACCGCACCCGGCCCATTGCCGGACTGACGACCTGAAATCACGGACCCCCCCCCGTAACCACCAGCCCCCGGCTGCGCAGCGCTGAAGCGAAGCACAACCGGGGGCTGGTGGTTACGGCAGGCGTTACTTCTGCTCGTTGAGCGACCAGTTGTAGGGCAGGTACTTCAGTTCGGCATCGGCAGTCACCTTCTGGCTGGCCGAGTACTTATTGAGCGTCTTTTGCAGGGTGTTGCCGTCCTTCTTGAAGTCGCCGGGGTAGAAGTTGAAGATTTCGGACACCTGCGGGGCGTTGGCCGGGGTGAGCTTGTTTTTGCCCGGGTCATTGACAAAGTCGCGGGACTGGTCTTCGAGCTGCTGGTTGAGGCGGCTGCCCACGTATGCCTCGCTGCGCAGCTTCGGACACGAAATGGCCGCGCAGACCAGGGCGAAATGCACCCGGTACTCACCGCTGAACTTGCGCCGGATCAGGCGCTGCTCCAGGTCGTTGAGGCAGTATTTGTCCTTGTCTTTGCCCAGCCGGATAAAGCGCTGGTCCCAAACGGTGTTTACCAGGGTTTTGTCGCCGCCGAGCTGGCGGATGGTTTTTACCGGGTAGCCGCGCAGCACCCGCTGGATGGTAAAGGCATTGTAGGCGTTGAGCCAGTAGGCGAGCTGGTCGTTTTTGCTCCACTGCTCGTTGGGCAGCGTGTTGCTCACGGTGGTCAGGTAGGCGCTCAGCTTCGTGGAATCGGCCATAAAAGCGCGGTAGTTCACCATGCCCTGCCTGTCGACGTACTTTTTGAGCAGCGCATCAAACGGGGCGTGGTCGACGGGCTTGGTGCCGGCCATGGTGGGGTTCAGGTCCTTTACGTAGCGCAGGTACTGGCAGCTGCCCACCAGTGGCCATACCAGCAGTGCCAACGCCAGCAGCAGGGGAGAGAAAGAGAAGCGGGAGGACGGGTTCATGAGCAGGCGCGAAGGCGGCGTGGAAAATGGTCGGAATCTGAAGACTCACAAACCTACGCACTTGCTTTTGGTTTGGATGCCGCCGGTCCTGGGTTCGGGTTTCCCGGGTTTTTAGCCGGCGCCCAAACCGGGCGGCAAGCCAGCCCGTAGTTCGGTACGGTCATTCGGCTGAATGGCTACATTTGCGACTCCTCTACTCTCTTTCTATGTTTCCAAACGCTACTTTCTTGGGGCGCCTCGTGCCCGCGGCAGCAGTGGTGTGCGCGCTGGCGCCGGCCGCTTATGCGCAGAGCACGGCACCCGGCCCGGTTACGGGCATCATCACCGATGCGCAGGGCCAGCCGCTGGCCGGCGCCACGGTGGTGCTCAACCCCGGCCGGATCGGTACCGCGACCGACCGTAACGGCGCATTTTCGCTGACGGTCCCGGCCGGTACCTACACCGCGACGGTGTCGTATCTGGGCTTCAAGGCCAGCAGCCAGTCCGTTACCGTCGCCGCCGAGGGTGGGGCCGCCGCTACGCTGAACGCCTCCCTGGCCCAGGACCCGCTGCTGATGGATGCCGTGGTGGTAACGGGTAACTTCAACCCGCAGAGCAAGCTGGAAAGCGCTACGGCCGTCACCACGCTCAACAACCGGCAGATTCAGAACCGCGTCTCGCGCGGCACCGCCGACCTGCTCATGGCCGTGCCCGGCTTCCGGGTAAACTCCGACGGCGGCGAAGCGGCCAACTCCGTGTCGCCCCGGGGCCTGCCGGTGAATGCCGAGTCGGGTTTCGGTTTTTTGCAGCTGATGGAAGACGGCCTGCCGATTCTGGAAGTTGGCTCGCTCACCTTCGCCAAGTCCGATATTCACTTCCGCGTCGACGAAACCATCGACCGGCTCGAGGTGCTGCGCGGCGGCTCGGCGGGCATCACGGCCAACAACGCGCCCGGCGGCATCGTCAACTTCCTGAGCAAAACCGGTACCGGCGACAAAATTCACGGCATCGTGCGGCTGACCGGCGGCGACCAGGGCTTTAGCTCCGACCGCACCGGCGCCGCCCAGCTCGCGGGCCTGCAGCGGCTCGACGCCAACGTGGGCGGCCCCATTGCGGGCACGGCCCTGCGCTTCAACATCGGCGGGTTTTACCGCTACGATGTGGGCACGCGCTACGCCGGCTTCCCGGCCAACGTGGGCGGCGGCGTGAAAGCCAACGTGACCTACAACCTGAAAAACGGCTACGTGCGGGTGTACGGCAAATACCTCAACGACCGGGTCGCCTACTACACCAGCATTCCCTACCAAAACCTGAACAACCCCGAGCAGATTCCGGGCGGCCCCGACTTCCGTCGCGGCACCATGCTCTCGCAGCACCAGCAGATTACCACCATTCCAAACCCGTTCAACAACGGCCAGGGCGCCCTCACGCGGGATCTGGCCGACGGTCAGCACACCCGCTACAAAGCCGTCTCGTCGGAGGTGTTCTTTGATCTGGGCAACGGCTTTACCCTCACCGACAATGCCCGCCTGCTCGATGCCAACCTGAGCACCGACGGCGTGTACGACGTGCGTGCTCCCTTGCCGGGCACCGCTTTTGCCGCCAACTACGCCGCCCTGCGGGGCCTGGGTGCCGGCACGCCGGTCTTCTCCTTTGCCAACGACCCCACCAACACGCCCATCGACATTGCCACGCTTAACGGCAACGGGCTGATAAACATCGCCGGTATCTTCCCCGACGACAAGCCGGCCACCAACGCCATCAACAACCTGAAGCTGCAAAAAACGGTGGGCCAGCACCAGCTCACGGGCGGATTCTACGCCAGCCGCTACACCATCAAGGAGCGCCTGAGCTACAACCTGGTGCTGCAGGAAGTGGCCAACCGCCCGCGTCTGCTCAACGTGCGCATCCCCACCCAGGGGGCGCTGTTCGGGGGCCTGCCGATTGAAGTGACCAAGGACGGCTTCCTGTTCCAGAGCTTTGGCGACGGCCTGCTGTTCAACTCGACCAACACCACGCAGGTGCTGAGCTACTACGCCGGCGACCAGTGGCAGGCCACCAGCAAGCTGCGCCTCGACGGCGGCATTCGCCTCGAAACCACCCACGCCGAAGGCAGCGCGCCCAAGACGGCCATCCTGGTTAACCCCGAGGCCCGGTTCACGCCCTTCGTGGGCGCACCCACGGCCGCCAACGGCTTTGGTGGTTCCAACGGCGGCCTCGACGGCCAGTACCGCACTTTTTACGACAACCGCTTTCTGCAGAACACGGCGGATGTGCGCAGCTGGGACTTCAACTTCAGCACTTTCAACTACTCGCTGGGAGCCAACTACAAGTTCTCCGACCAGCTGGCCACGTACGCCCGCTACAGCAATTCGGGCGTGGCGCCGTCCAACGACCAGTTCGCGTATTCCACCGACCGCACCCAGCCCGACGTGACGGTGCGCGGCGAAATTCAGCGCGTGCTGCAGGCCGAAGCCGGCCTGAAAGTATCGACCAGCCGCGTGAATCTGGCCGTAGTGCCGTTTTACAGCCGTAATACCAACATCGCCGTCACGGTGCAGATTTCGGACCCCAACTTCGGCCTGGGCCTGGTGCAAACCCGCGGCGACGTGGACAACCTGGGCCTGGAGCTGGAAACCACCTACTCGCCCGTGCAGGGCCTCACCCTGCGCGGTATCGGCACGGTGCAGCGCCCGCGCTACCTCGACTTCAACATCTTCGTGCCCCTCGACCCGGATAAGCAGACTGCCGGAACTCCTACCAAGCAGCAGTTTGTGAACCTGAAGGGCAACAAGCTCGAAGACACTCCCGACGTGCTGCTCGAAGGCGGCGCCGACTACACCTACCACGGCTTCAACGTGTTCGGCAACTACCGCTGGTTTGGTGAGCGGTTCGCCACCAAGCGCAACAACATTCTGCTGCAAAGCTACGGGGTGGTGTTTGGCGGCGTAGCCTACGACTTCGACAAGGCCCTCACCGGCCTGCAGCTGCGGGTGCAGGGCTCGAACCTGTTCAACACCATTGGCTTCGGCGACGCGGCGGCCCGCAACGGCGACAACTTCTCCAAGGAATACATCAACGGCCAGGACACCAACGGCAAGACCCGCGCCGAGAACTCCTACAACCTGGCCCGGCCCATTCTGCCGCGCAACATCACGGCCAGCGTCGCCTACTCCTTTTAAGGGCGCCGACAGTACCACAAAAAATCCCCTTGCCGATTGGCAAGGGGCTTTTTTGTGGTCTTATAGCCCGGGTTGGACTTAGTCGATTATCGGGGCCCGCTCGAAGGGCTGATGGCGGTCGAACAGGTAGCGGAAGGTGGCGTGGGTGCGCCAGATTTCGCCCCCGATGTTTTCGGCCACGCGCATCATCTTGGGGTTGAAGTCGCCGATCCAGTTCATGACAAAGTCCTCGTAGTGCACCTTGCTGGTGTCCTGCACGGTTTTGGAAGCAGCCAGGATAAAGGCCATTTCCAGTCCCTTGCGCTGGTGCTCGGGCACGATGCCAAAGGCAATGCCGGTCATGGTCCGCACGGCCCCGCGCCAGCGGTACCAGGCAAATTTGGCTTTGCCCAGCCAGTTCAGGTTGCCGCCCACGTAGCGAAACAGCTCGTTGAGCTCGGGTAAGGCAATGAAGAAGCCGACCGGCTCGCCGTGGTAGTAGGCAAACCAGCAGATTTTCTCGTCGATGATGGGCCGCAGCTTGCGCATGATGTTGGCCGCCTGCTCGGGCGTCATCTCCTTCACGCCGTCGTGTTTCACCCAGGCCTTGTTGTAGATCTGCCGGAAGTCTTCGGCGTATTTGCCCAGGGCCTGCACCCGCAGGTGCTCGAACGTGAAATCGGGGTTGTTGAGCAGAATGGACGCCTTTTCCTGGTATTCGGGCGTAAGTGGGGCAGCTACCTTGCGGAAGTAGGTAAACTGCTTGAAGTAGAGCTGGAAGCCGTGGGTTTCGAGCAGGCGGCGGTAGTAGGGCGGGTTGTAGTTCTGGGTGTAGAGCGGCGGGCCGAAGTTGTCAGTCAGCAGGCCCCACCACTGGTCCCGGTCGCCGAAGTTGATGGGGCCGTCCATGGCCTGCATACCCCGGGCCTGCAGCCACTGCCGGCAGCCGTCGAGCAGCACGGTAGCGGCTTGCTGGTTATCAATACACTCAAAAAAGCCCATGCCGCCCGTGGGCTGGGCGAACGTATGGGCCGTCCGCTCATTGACGAAAGCGGCCACCCGGCCCAGCGTCTGCCCGGCAGCATCGAGCAGCAGCCAGCGAATCAGCTGACCGTGACGGAAGTACTTGTTTTTGGCCGGGTTAAATACCGTCTCAATATCCCGGTCAAGGGGCCGCACGTAGTTTGGCTCGGCCTGGTGGAGGCGAACCGGAAACTCGAGAAATTCACGGGCCTGGCCAGCGGTTACGACTTCCTGAAGCTGCATGGTGGAGAAGATGGTAAAACGGAGAATGAGGCACTGCAAAGCGGGCCGCTGTTCAGGGTAGCGCCTGGCCGCAACAGGCAGGATGAGGAGGGAGGCAAGCGGCGGCCCCGGCCAGCGCGGCGCGTTGATCGGGGTCAGAGGGAATACGGAGGAAAGGATAGGTCGGATTCCCCCGCCCCGGGGCTTACCACCCCCGCCGGGTACTAGGGTGTGGGGGCAGGAACCGAAAAGAGCGTCAGGCCGGGCATGGGGCGCATCAAGCCAGGGATGAAGCATCTCGCGTGCTGACGTATGAATAGTAATCCAACGACGCCACGCGAGATGCTTCGACTTCGCTCAGCATGACGGACGGCCTTTTTCCTTGCCCTCTACGCAGCCTAGGGCAGCAGGGCCAGGCCCGCCGCGGTGAGGGCGCCGACCAGGGTGTTCAGCAGGTTGACGACGTTGTTCGTAACGTAGTGGCGTCGTTCGAGCGTGGCTCCGATGAGCGAGTCGGCCAGATTGCCGGCCGTGCCCGCCACCAGCAGCCACCCGAAGGCCGGGCCCCACCCGAAGGCCACGCAGTAGGCTCCCGCCACCAGGGCGCTGCCCGCCAGGCCCAGCAGCGTCCCCTCCACGCTCACTACCCCATTCTGCCCGCGCACATCGGGCCGCCAGGTGACCATGTTGTAGTAGCGCCGGCCATAGATGTTGCCCAGCTCGGAAGACAGCGTATCGGCCGTGGCGGCGGCAAAGCTGCCCGCCAACATGAGCTGGGCCAGGGACGCCTGGGCGGGCCAGTACCAGCCGGCCAGCCCGAGCACGCCCGCCACGCCGGCGTTGGCCAGCACCTGCCCGGCGGTCCGGCGGCCCTTGTTGGCTTCGGCCAGCCCCAGCCGCCGCTTATCGGCTACCTGCCAGGCGGAGGCGGCGGAGCCCAGCCCAAAGAACAGGCCCAGCAGGCCCACCCCCGCAAAGCCACTGCCCAGGAAGATCAGCAAGCCCAGCACGCCGCCGGTCCAGACTCCGGCCGTAGTGAGCTTGCCGGCCCGCGCGCTGTAGGCCATGCCCAGGCCGAGCAGCAGCACAATAAGCCCGAAGCGAAGCGTCGTAGTCATCAGGGCAAGGGAATGTTCTCAGCGTATCGGCAACGCCGACTCTTGCGGGGCCAGGGTGCCTGGCTTTTACAAAACCCCCAACGGCCGCCTAACCCTCCCGCCAAAGAAGTAGGGCTGGCCGCCGCGCTGGCCACGGGTGATACGGCAGGACGAGCCAAAGCAGGAGCAGTGGTGCCGCTTTTACGGCGGGGGCTGATTTACGCCGCCCCCTGCCGGGCCGCCCGCAGCCAGGCCTGCGCCTCGGCAAAGTCGCTGAACATGCGCATCTGCAGGCGCCCGCCGATACCCAGGTGCATGGCTTCGGCGGAGTGCGCCGCCAGGGAGTCGGGGCTGGCAACGTGGGCAAAGTGGGTGAGGCCCTGCTCGCTGGCGCGGTCGGCCCAGTTGGTCACAATCCACTCCACGGCGTGGTCCCAGGGCCCGATAACCTGGCGGTTGTCGTTGAGCAGGTAGGCGCACTGATTTTCCCGCAAAGGAATCAGGCAGGCATCGGCCCCAGCAGTGATGCCGGTATAGGTCTGGTAGCCAATCCAGTTGTTGTAAACCCACTGGTTGGCCGCGTCATAGTTGGTGGTGAGGTAGACTTTGCCGAAGCCGTTCTTTAATTCTGTGGACATGGGAGCTGGGCTGGAGAGCTGGACTGCTGGCTGGAAGCCGGCCGGGAAGGTCGGTAAAAATACCGCGCGGGCCCACCCGGCGCAAAACTAACGGAGCTTTTTTTTGCCTGTTCCTGCCAAGACGGCCGCCCCCCGACTCCGGTCCGGAGCGTGCTTTAGGGTGCGTGGACAGGTAGTTGAAAGCAGCAAAAAAGAACGGTCCTGCCTTATCTGGCGTCCGCGCAGCCGAAGCATCTCTACTGCTTCGCTGAACCCTACCCCCAGCCCCGTTTCGCTTGAGGCGCGAAGCCAAAAGACCGCCCGGGGCCCACGCACGAAGAAGCCCCGGCCGCAACTGCGACGTCGCGAAACCCGCACCCGTTGGGGTACTCTCCAACGTCGTGTACAGCAGGGTATGCCTGTCGACCGAAACCGGCCCACAGTGGGCTACTTACCCAACCGTATTCCTGCGGCTTATTTCCGCCTGGACGCTCTTCAGGTTTTGCGAATTTCTGTAGCCAATCAGAAAAGCAGAAATCAGCAGAATAACCGGCAGGACAAACCCCTTATGGGTGGCAGACCAGACCGCAATGCCAATCAACACCCCTATGAACAGGGCGGTTGTGGTTTTCTGGGACTTCAGTTTTTTCTCCTCTGACACTACTTCTTCAAGGGTCATTTGAGAGTAGTCTTTACCTGAAAGCATAGCAGAGGAGGTTCGTGAACGGTGTAGAGACGCGTATTCGCGTCTCGTTGTTGAGCAGCCCGCGGCGCGGACGATGAGCACGGGCCCGGTTCACCATTCGCAAAACCGCTACAGGAGAACAGGGTTGAAAGGTATGTTAAATCGTACTACTAGCTACCCCTGAGCAGCCTCAGCATCAGCGGTGGGCGCTCCGCCATAATCAGTGCCACGGGTATTCGGCGGGAATGAAACGGCAGCCAGCAGGTCCTGCTCATGGCGCGCGATGGCGCGGAGCATAGCCAAGGCCGCCATAAAGCTAAACAGGATAAAGACTTGGGTAGCCATCATCATCTGCGTGTTGCGTAAGAGCTGCTCAATGGTAGGGTCTTCGGCCCGGGCAAAGGCAGCATTGACACGAGAAATAATGAGCAGCCCTATGTGGAAGGTCCACCAGACAGCCGCGGCGTTGCGAAATCGAGCCGGTGTAGCAAGCTGGGCAGAGTGGGCCGTGCGGACCGTGTAGCGCCCGATGTCCTGCATGATACGATAGGGGAGCCAGAGGTTCATGATGGGGATAACCCAGCCCCAGGCGGCCATGCTTGTGCTGTATTGGGGCCGAGCCAGGGGCAGCTGATGTACGTTGTGGTAGGCGCGGTACATCCATAGGGCCAAGGCGACCAGTGCCAGCAGCATGACGCCGAACTGGACGTACTCAAGGATTTCCACCCGCAAATCATTGGCGTGGCCAGATCCCGGGGTAAGGGTGCCGCCCTGCTGGACGTGCCGGATCATCTGATACTGCATCCCATAAGAAACCAAGGACAAGAGAGCCATTATGCCGCGGGCGTACTGAGCACCCTGGGCAAAGCGCATGCGCTGACGGTTATCGAGGAAGTAGGGGTATTGCAAAGGTTGGGAATGGTGACGTGTTGAGCGATAAATCGTACTACTAGCTGCCCCTGAGCAGCCCCAGCATCAGCGGGGTCTTCGGCTGCTAGGTGTTCCGGCTGTCCAATGGTTGTCAGATGACGTGTGAGCAACCCATTCAGCAAAAGCAGCAAAGCCCAGGTCCATAGTCAATAGTTATCAGTCATAACGTTATAAACTTTTGGTTTAAAGGGATATTTTGGTCGATGGAATAACCCTTAATCCGGGCAAGATAACACCATTCCCCCAACTCCTCCCTGCCAAAACGGCCGCCCCCTGACTCCGGCCCGAAGTATGCCGTAGGCCGCGCCTATGCCCTGGTACTCTGACTTATTCAACTCGATTTCCGCCAAAAAGCCCCAGCCCGACGGCAAGCCCGCCGTTTCGGTGCGGGAGCGGTTTTCGGCCCTGCGCAACCTGCCCGAGTTTCTGCGCCTGATCTGGCAGACCAGCCCCGGCCTCACGCTGGGCAACGTGGCCCTGCGCCTGCTGCGGGCGGCCCTGCCCGTCGCCATGCTCTACGTGGCCCAGCTCATCCTCGACGCGGTGGTGCAGCTCAGCCGCCAGCCCGCCGCCGACCGTCTGCTTACGCCCGTCCTGACGCTGGTGGCCCTGGAATTTGGCCTCGCGGTGCTGTCGGATGCCCTGGGCCGGGGCGTGGCGCTGCTGGACTCTTTGCTCGGCGACCTGTTTGCCAACCGCACCTCGGTGCGCCTGATGGAGCACGCCGCCGAGCTGGACCTCGACCAGTTCGAGGACAGCACCTTCTACGACAAGCTCGAGCGGGCCCGCCGCCAGACGCTCTCGCGCACCGTGCTCATGGCCCAGGTGCTCAGCCAGGGGCAGGATGCTATTACGATGGCGTTTCTGGCCGTCGGGCTGGTGGCGTTCAATCCGTGGCTGCTGCTGCTGCTGCTGGTTGCCGTGATTCCGGCGTTTCTGGGCGAGTCGCACTTCAACGAGCGCAGCTACTCGCTGGTGCACGGCTGGACGCCCGAGCGCCGGGAGCTCGACTACCTGCGCCAGACCGGCGCCTCCGACGAGACGGCCAAGGAAGTCAAGATCTTCGGCCTCTCGCCCTTTCTCATCGACCGGTTCCGGCTGCTGTCGGATGAGTTCTACCGCAAGAACAAGGACCTCGTGATCCGGCGGGCGGGCTGGGGCACGTTCTTCGCCGGCGTGGGCGCCACGGGCTACTACGCGGCCTACGTCTACATCATCAGCCAGGCCGTGCGCGGGCAGATTTCCATCGGCCAGCTCACGTTTCTGGCCGGTTCCTTCGCCCGGATGCGGGGCCTGCTCGAAAGCATCCTGAGCCGGTTTAGCTCGGTGGCCGACGGCGCGCTCTACCTGCAGGACTTCTTCGACTTTTTCCACCTCAAGCCCCGCATCATCCGCGACGAGGCCCACGTGGTGCGCCCGTTTCCGCACCCGATCCGCCAGGGCTTCCGCTTCGAAAACGTGGGCTTCAAATACCGCAACACCGAGAAATGGGCGCTGCGCCACCTGAACTTTGAGCTGCAGGCCGGCGAAAAGCTGGCGCTGGTGGGCGAGAACGGGGCCGGCAAAACCACGCTCGTCAAGCTGCTCAGCCGCCTCTACGACCCCACCGAGGGCCGCATCCTGCTCGACGGCCACGACCTGCGCGAGTACGATCCGGCCGAGCTGCGCCAGGAAATCGGGGTCATCTTCCAGGATTTCGTGCGCTTCCAGCTCTCGGCGGGGCAGAACCTGGCCGTGGGCCGCATCGAGGAGAAGGACAACCAGCCCCGCATTGCGCAGGCCGCCGCCCAGAGTCTGGCCGACACGGTGGTGCAGAAGCTGCCCAATGGCTACGACCAGATCATCGGCCGCCGCTTCGCCGGGGGCGTCGATCTGAGCGGGGGCGAGTGGCAGAAAATAGCCCTGGGCCGGGCCTACATGCGCGACGCCCAGCTGCTGATTCTCGACGAGCCCACCGCCGCCCTCGACGCCCGCGCCGAGCACCAGGTATTCCAGCGCTTCGCCGAGCTGACCCAGGGCAAAACCGCCATCCTGATTTCCCACCGCTTCAGCACCGTGCGCATGGCCAACCGCATCCTGGTGATTGAAAACGGGCAGTTCGTGGAAATTGGCTCCCACGAGGAGCTGCTGGCCCGGGGTGGCCGCTACGCCGAGCTGTTTGCCCTGCAGGCCGCAGGCTACAAGTAGCCCCGGGCGGAAAAGCGCAAAAGCGGGGCGCACAGGCTGATTTGCCCGGTAGACCAAAATTTTACACCTCCTTTCGGCTGACTATCAATCTATAACGTACGAGTATGTCGTAACTTGAAAAGAGTGTCTCCCTTAGGTTCCTTCGTATGAAACTGACCGTTC
Organism: Hymenobacter algoricola; assembly: GCF_039539525.1. NCBI lineage: Bacteria > Pseudomonadati > Bacteroidota > Cytophagia > Cytophagales > Hymenobacteraceae > Hymenobacter > Hymenobacter algoricola. Next base: position 25,201 of record NZ_BAABDH010000109.1, read on the forward strand.
CGTTTTGTCTGGCGTTGGTGCTGGCCCTGTCCGGCTGCTTTGCTTCCCGCGAGGCCCGCATCGAATCCGACTACAGCTATTCCGGCACTTTCAAGCGCTACCGGACCTACCAGTTTGTGACGGGCGCCGGCATCTCGGCCGATACGAGCAAGCTCGGGGAAGTGCTGCGCGACGCCATTCGCACCCGGATGAAGATTCAGGGGTACCGCCCGGCCCGCACCCGCCCGGATCTGCTGGTTATCTTCCGGCTCTTTGAGGGCGACATGGCCTTCCGCGGCTACGCCCAGGAAGATTTGACCCGCTGGGTGACCAACGGGCGCGTGGAGGATGATGAAACCCCCAGAAGCGAGCGGCAAGGCTACCAGCCCGTGCGCATGGTCCTGGCCGAAGGTACCCTGCTGGTTACCCTCGTGGATAACCGCACCAACCGGGCCGTGTGGAACGGCTACGCCTCCGGGGTCACGGTGCCGGCGGGCCCGCAGGGCGAAGTGGTACTGCGCCGGTCAGTGCGCTCCATATTCGACCAATACCGCATTTTCACCGAAGGCTACCTGAAGGGCAACGACGAGAGCAGCACCCAGAACTAAGCCTGCCGTAGCTATTGCGCGTTGCGCACCCGAATCAGCTCGGCGGCCACGCTGATGGCTATTTCTTCCGGTGTACGGCTCTGAATGGGCACGCCGATGGGCGCGTGCACGCGGGCCAGGTCCTCGGCCGTGCAGCCGGAAGCGCGCAAAGAGCCCAGCAGCTCGGCAATCTTGGCCTTGCTGCCCATCAACCCCAGGTATTTCACCCGATGAGCCAACAGCTGGCGCAGGGCTACTTCGTCGGGCCGGTAGCCGAAGGTCATGATGACGATGAACTGATGGGGGCCTTCCGGAATTTCCCGGGCCAGGGTTTCGTAGGGCACCGTGCGCTTGTGGTGGGCGTAAGAGTTTAGCGCCAGCGTGTTCAGCCCGGGCCGGTCGTCGAGGACCGTCAGCTCAAAGTCCAGCGTGGCCAGCACCCGCGACAACGCCAGCGCCACGTGCCCGCCGCCCACAATCGTCACCTGGTCGCGGAAGCCGAGCCGCTCGGCGTAGTGCCAGTCGGTGCCGGCGTGGTAGGCGAAGCTGGGCAGGTTCGCCGGCGCCGGCTGTACCCGCAGGCCCGCCGCCGACAAAGTAAAATAAGCTGCCGAAAGCTGTTCCAGAGCCCTGACGCAGGCTTCCACGGCCGGCTGGTCGGTGGGCTGCAGCGGAAACAGCAGCACGACCTGTTCGCCGGAACAGATCATGCCGGACCGGTCGGTGGGGGCTTCGCGGCGGTGAATCTGGGGCCGCAGCACGAGGGCCGGATTCGCCTCGCGCCGCCGGGCCCGGGCCAGATCCACGAACTTGTGCTCCATGATACCGCCCCCGATGGAGCCGGCCGAATCGTCGGCGGCCACGCTCATCTTGAAGCCCTGCCGGCCCGGACTGCTGCCGTGGCTGCTGAGTACGCACAGCAGCGTCACCGGCCGGCCGGCCCGCATATGGGCCGCCGCATGCTGCCACACCAGCAGGTCGCGGGGCCGGGATTGGGAAGGTTGTTGCACGGGGAAAAGTGGTAACGCGAAGTTTTACTTCGCGAGGCGTTGGACGACAGGAGTTGTTAAAAGTAGTTTGAGTTCGTTTCCAGGCCTCCGAAACAGTGTAGAGACGCCTGTTTGCGTCTCGTCGTTGAACAACAATCGTTGCTACGGCGCGGCCGACGAGACGCAAGTATGCGTCTCTACACCGTGCTAGGGGCTTCTTAGCGGCGCGGACGTCTCGCGAGGTAGAACTTCGCGTTGCAGCTTACGCCTCCGCCGAAACCACTACCGGCGCTACCGGCGCGGGCACGGCACTTGGGTACAGGTTCAGCAGCACCTTCTCCGGGGTAATCGGGGCCGAGAAATCTATTTCGTGGCCGGGGCGGAAGGCGCGGATGGCGTCGCGCACGGCAAAGTAGGCCCCGATGCCGTACATCAGCGGCGGCTCGCCCACGGCTTTGGAGCGCAGAATGGCCCGCGGATGACCCGGCGTATCCAGAAAGTGCACGGGCATGTGCCGGGGTACTGAGTACAGATCCGGGATTTTGTAGCTATTCAGCGAGTTGGTCAGCAGGCGGCCTTCTTCGTTGTAGATCAGCTCTTCCAGCGTCATCCAGCCGATGCCCTGCACTGCGCCGCCCTCAATCTGGCCCTGGTCGATGGCCGGGTTCATGCTCTCCCCGAAGTCGTGCACAATCTGCACCGCGTCGAAGGCGTAGGTGCCGCGCAGGCAGTCGACTGTCACGGTGGTGTAGGCCGTGCCGTACACGTGGTAGGCGAAGGGGTAGCCCTGGTTGGTGGTGGGGTCGAAGTGCAGGTCGGGGGTGGCGTAGTGGGCGTTTTCGGTCAGGTTCACGCGCTTCCAGTACGCCGACGACACCAGCTTTTCCCAGATCGTGTCGGCGGGTACGCCGGCGGCCAGCACCTGCTCGTTGGTTATTTCCAGCCCTTCGTAGTTGAGCGTGTACTCGTTGCAGGCGTGCTGCAGCAGCCGTTCGCGCAGCACCTCGCAGGCCATTTGGGTGGCTTTGCCGTTCAGGTCGGCGGTGGCGCTGGCGGCGGAAGGGGAGGTGTTGGCCACGCGGGTAGTATTGGTGCTTTCCACCTTGATGCGGTTGGGCGAGATGCCCAGCGTCCGGGCCGCCACCTGGGCAATCTTGGTGTTCACGCCCTGGCCCATTTCCACCGCGCCGGTGCTCACGCCCACCGTGCCGTCGGTGTAGATGTGCACCAGCGCGCGGGCCTGGTTCATGGGCGTCTTGGTGAAGGAAATGCCGAAGCAGATGGGCATCACCGACAGCCCTTTCTTGAACTGCTCGTTCCCGGCGTTGAAAGCGGCAATAGCGGCCCGGCTTTGCTCCAGGTCGTAGATCCGGTCGGCCGTGTCCCAGCTGAGCTCGGCGTTGCACATTTCGGCCGGCTGCCGGTACGAGAACAGGTCGTTTTCGCGCAGCAGGTTGCGCCGCTGAATCGTGCTGGCCGGTACGCCCAACGCCTCGGCCGCCTTCACAATGGCCGACTCCATCACAAACATGCCCTGGGGCCCGCCGAAGCCCCGGAAGGCGGTGTTCGGCGGCAGATTCGTGCGGCAGCTGTAGGCCGTGGCCGTCACGTTCGGGATGAAATACGTGTTGGTGGCGTGAAACAGCGTCCGTTCCAGCACGGCCGGCGACAGGTCGGCGGCGGCCCCGGCATTCTGGTAGAAGGTGACTTCGTAGGCCACGATGCGCAGGTCGGCGTCGAGGCCGATGCGGAAGTCGGAGGAGTAGGGGTGGCGCTTGCCGGTCATGCGCATGTCGGCCATGCGGTCCAGCACCAGCTTCACGGGCCGGCGCACCACGTAGGCGCCCAGCGCGGCCAGCGCCCCCCAGGTGGTGGCCTGGTCTTCCTTGCCGCCGAAGCCCCCGCCCAGGCGCGTCACGTCGACCTCAATCTGGTGCATGCCGATGCCCAGCACGTGGGCCGTGTGGCGCTGCACGGCCGTGGGGCCCTGGGTCGAGGAAATAATCCGTACGCCGCCCATTTCAGTAGGGTAGGCGTAGGCGCCCTGGGTTTCGATGTACAGATGCTCCTGCCCGCCCGACTCGGCCACGCCCTCAAACACGTGGGCGCACTGGCTCCAGGCCGCGGCCGAGTCGCCGAGACGGAAAGTGCGGGGCGGCACGATCAGCTCGCCCTGGGCCGCGGCCACCCGCGGGTCGGTAAGGATGGGCCGCGGCTCGATTTCGACCTTGATAAACGCCAGCGCGGCCTGGGCCTGGTGCTCTGACTCGGCCAGCACCAGGGCCACGGGCTGCCCGCGGAAGTGGACGTGCCCCTCGGCCAGCAGCGGCTCATCGGGCACGATGCCGCCAATCTGATTTTCGCCCGGAATATCAGCTGCGGTAAGGATGCGCACCACGCCGGGCTGCTCCAAGGCAGCCGAAAAATCGAGGCTCAGCAGCTTGCCGTGGGCCAGCGGCGACTCAAACACGGCCGCGTACAGCGTGCCCCGCTGGGTCGGAATGTCGTCTACGTACTGGGATTCGCCGCGCACGTGGCGCACCGGGTCGAGGTGATTCATGGGAGGGGAATTCGGAAAAGAAAAGTGAGCTGTCAGGCAGAAACACTTTTTCCTATTACTTCAAAATTTGACCGTCATTCCGAGCGAGCCGAGGAATCTCGCGTGCTGACGTCGGATTAGTAACCCAGTGACAGCACGCGAGATGCTTCGACTTCGCTCAGCATGACGTTCTGTTCTATAGTCTGCTGCTTACACCAGCTCCCGCAGGGAAAGCCGTTCGGGGAAAAACTGCAGGAAGTGGGCAAACAGCAGCTGCCGCAGCAAAAGCCGCTTATAGTCGGCCGTGCCGCGGGCGTCGCTGATCGGGCTAATTTCGGCCTGCATCACCTCGTTGGCCGCCGCCAGCGTGGCGGCACTGACTTCCTTACCGGTCAGGAAAGCCGAGGTGCGGGCCAGCAACAGCGGAATGGGCCCCACGCCACCAGCCGAGAGGCGGGCCTCCTGAATAAAGCCATTTTCCGCGCGCAGCCAGGCCGCCGAGTTCACGCTGGCAATGTCGAGGTGAGTGCGCTTGCTGACCTTTTCGAAGCTGAAGAAATCAGTGGGCTGCGGGGCCGCGAAGCTGATTTCGACCAGCTGCTCGTCGGCTTCCTTGGTGAGGGTTTTGTAGCCCCGGTAGAGCTCCCGCAGGGGCAGGTCCCGGCGCTGGCGGGCGGCGGTTTCCAGCGTGATGCGGGCGTCGAGGGCCAGGAAAAAGATGGTCAAATCGCCGATGGGGGAGGCGTTGACGAAGTTGCCGGCCACGGTGCCCATGTTGCGGATCGGGGTGCTCGATACCAGCTTGAGGTGAGCGGGCAGGCGCGGAAACAGCTGGTTCATCAGCGGCGAGTCGCGCAGGTTTTCGGCGGTAGCGGCGGCGCCCAGCACCACCCGGCCGTCGGCTGCCTGCCGGATGCCGCGCAGGTGGGCCTGGTCGTACACCAGCTCCACGGGCACGGCCCGCACGTGCTCGGGGCGCTGTACCAGCAGGTCGGTGCCGCCGCCCAGGATTTGATGATTCGCTATTGGTTTTTGGTTTTTGGTCTCGTTTGACTGCAATTCGGCCTGCAAAGCCTGCAGCTGGGCGGGAATACCTTGGAAATACGCGGGCACAAACTGCTGCTCGCTCAGCCAGTGCACTACGTTTTCGGCGGGGCGGGCGGCCAGCTGCTCCGTCAGCAGCGCCGTGGCCCGCTCCAGGGATTTGTAGCCCGTACAGCGGCAGATGTTGCCGTCGATGGCCGCCAGGCCGCTTTCGGGCGTGGCCGGCTTGTGGCTCAGCGCGTGCCCGGTGAGCGACATCACGAAGCCCACGGTGCAGAAGCCGCACTGCGAGCCGCCTTCCTGCACAATGGCCTGCTGCACCGGCGTGAGCGTACCCGCAGCGGCATTGATGCCTTCCACCGTCACGATGTGCTTGCCCTGGGCATTGCCCAGCGGCGTGAGGCAGGACGTCATCGACTGGTAGCGGATGGTGGCCCCATCGGGCTGCAGCTCGCCGACCAGCACGGTGCAGGCGCCGCAGTCGCCCTCGCGGCAGCCGATTTTGGTGCCGGTCAGGTGCTGCTGGTAGCGCACGAAGTCGAGCAGGGTACTGCCCGCCGGCTGGTCGGTGCGGATGCGCTGGCTATTGAGGTAAAAGTGAAGCATGCGGAGCAGGGAAATTCAGGGCAGAGGGTTCAAGTTAACAAAAAAGTAACATTGGTCCGGACCGCCCGCCGGCTGCCCGGACCCGGCCTGGCCGCTGCCGGTGGCATCTATAACCCGTCGTCGCGGCCGTTGGCCGCCGGTAGCAGGGGCGGCCAGGACAAAAAAAGCCCAGCCATCTGGGCAAGATAGCCGGGCCGGGCGGAGTCGCAACTCCCTTATTTGGTGAACTTAGGAATGCGGAACTGCAGGCCGATGGAAGGAATGAAGGTAAATCCCTTGAGCTTAGCCGTCTGGTTGTTGAGCAGCTGGTAGGTGCCATAGTTCTGGTAATACAGGGCAAAAGCCGGAATGACGTAGGCGTAGCGGTAGCCGATCTTCACGTTGGCGAAAGCGCCGTAGGACGAGAAGTCCCGCTTCTGCTCGGGCAGAGACGGCAGCAGCTCGGTGGCCGAGCCCGACTTGTAGATGTTGCGCGGGTCGAAGCCGTAGCGCAGGAAGGTGTGGGTATACACGGCCCCGAACGACACGGCCCCGATTTCCTCTTCCGGTCCAAACGACTTGCTGAACACCAGCGGCACGATCAGGTCGCGGCGGTTGGCCTCGAAGCGCAGCAGGCTGTTGATGTTGTCGAGGTAGGGGATGCTGGGCAGCTTGGCCCGCTGGGTGGCATACTGGAGCCCCACGCTGCCATACAGCGCACCGGCCGCGCCGCCGGGCCGCTCGGGCGTACCGGTCGGACCCATAAACTGGTACATGGCGTCGAAAACGTGCGAGCCGAAAGCGTACTTGTAGCCCACGTCGAGCCGGTCAATAACCCCGTAGCGCAGGTACAGGTCGGCGGCAGGCTGCACCGGGTCGATGACATAGGCCAGGGCCGCTACCTGCAGCTTGTCGACCAGGTCGCTGTACTCCACTTTTTCCTGGCTGACGAGCTGGTCGGCGGCTTCCTTGACCACGGCCCCGGTTTTGTCGATGGTTTCGGTCGGGATGTTGAACGACTGGTTGCCGCCCACCCGGAACTCGCCGTGCGGGGTGACTTTGCCGGTGCTGGTAATGCCGCGCGGGGCCATGCAGCTGGTCGTGAGCAGAGTGGCCAGGGCCGGCAGCACCAGCACGCGGCGGAGGGAGGAAAGCCGTGTCATCAGCGGAAAAGCGGGAAGAAAGGGTGGGGAGAGGAGGAAAAGTTCCGCGGCGCAATTGCCAAAACCAAGCCGAAAGTACGCTCCCCAAACGAAACGGACCCGCTCGTTAGTCCGGGCTGGCGGGAAGTTATTTGTAGTCAGCCGGTTGTTGTTGGAGCGGGCTGCGGCTCCGGCCAATCCGGTCCGTCGGAGGGGTATTCGGGGTTTTCTGTTACTTGCAGGTGCATGCCGGCCTATCCACTCTCTTCATGATCAGTAGCGAACGAAACAAGGTTATCGACGACGCCGGAGCCGTGCTCTACCAGGCCCGCTACCACATTACGCGGCTGCTGCCGTTCGACGCGCTGTACCTGCTGCTGGAAGAGTCGCCGCTCGGCATCCTGTACAACAACAACAACGTGACGGCCATTTCCCCTACCGGGGAGCTGCGCTGGAAGGCCGAGGTGCTGCAGTCCGTGTCCGGCGCCGTTGACAACCCATACCGGGACCTGTGGATAGCCGACGGGCAGCTCTGGGCCAGCAACTGGATTGGCTGGGCCGTGCAGCTCGACCCGGCCAACGGGAAGGTGTTGCAGAAAGTCTGGACCAAATGAATATTCTCTACGGAGTGCCCGGCGAAGGGCTGGGCCACGCGACGCGCAGCAAGGTAATTATTGGCTACCTGCTCAGCCAGGGGCACAACGTGTGCGTGGTCAGCAGCGCCCGGGCCTACCAGCTGCTGGCCGCCGCCTTCCCGGGCCGGGTGCACGAAATCCGCGGCTTTCACCTGGCCTATAAAAACCTGACCGTGTCGAAGTCGCGCACGGCGGCCCTCACGCTGCGCACGGCGCCCGAGAACCTGCGCATTAACTTCGCCAAGTACCGCGAGCTGCTCTGCGACTTTCCGCCCGACCTGGTCATCTCCGACTTCGAGTCGTTCAGCTACTTCTTCGCCAAGTGGCGCCGTCTGCCCGTTATCAGCATCGACAACATGCAGATCATCAGCCGGGCGGCGCTGGATGTGGCCGTACCGCGGCAGGAGCGGGGCAACCTGAGCCTGGCCCGGCAGATTGTGCGGGCCAAGCTGCCGCGCAGCCGGCACTACCTCATCACCACGTTTTTCCCGCTGCCCCTCACCCACGCCGACACTACGCTGGTGCCACCCATCATCCGGCCCGAAATCCAGGCCGCCCGGCCCACCACGGGGGCGCACGTGCTCGTGTACCAGTCGGCTACCACCCAGAAGGACCTGGTGCCGCTGCTGCAAAGTCTGCCGGGGCAGGAATTTCGGGTATATGGCTTCAACAAGGAGGAAAACCACGGCAACGTGCAGCTGCGCGCCTTCAGCGAGCAGGGCTTCATCGACGACCTGGCCAGTGCCCGCGCCGTGGTCACCAACGGCGGATTCTCGCTGATCAGTGAGGCCGTATACCTGCATAAGCCCATCTGCGCCATCCCGATTCCGGCCCAGTTCGAGCAGTTTCTCAATGCCGCTCAAGTGGAAAAGCTCGGCTACGGCCGTCATTTCGACGCCATCACCGCCGACAGCCTCAAAGCGTTTCTCTACGACCTGAGCGGTTTCGAAAAGGCGCTGGGCAGCTACGCCCAGCAGGGCAACGACGTGCTGTTTGCCGAGCTGGAAAAGGCGCTGGCCGCCGTCTGAGGCCGTAACGGATTGCCCGTTACGGGGGCCTGATTCCGGATGGCATAAGACGCGATAAGGGCCCGGCGGCGTGCCGAACCGTTCGGGCCGGTTGCCCTCATACAACCGGCAACCACGCCACGGAATCAATCAGTATCTTGGCTCACCCATATGAGCCAACCCGTACGTTCCCGTTTTGCCTTTGCCCTCGTCGCGGCGGGCTGCCTGAGTTCCGGCCTTTCTTCCTGCGTAACGCGCCCTCCGGCGGCGGCGCCCGTGGCCAACAAGTTTACCGACTCCGTGCTGCGGCAGATTGCCACGGCCCAGGATGAGCGGGCTACCGCGGCGCTGCTGCCGTTTCTGGAGCGGCCCGAGGGGCAGTACCGCCGCGAAGCCGCCCTGGCCTTTGCCTCGGTGCAGGACAAAAAAGCCACTGCCGCCCTCAGCGCCCACCTCACCGACGCGGACCCGACAGTGCGCCGCGCCGCCGCCTACGCCCTGGGGCAGACTGCCGACTCCACGGCCGAAGCCGCCCTGCGCCAGCGCCTTACCACCGAGCCTGATGCCGCCAACCGCCGCTACGTGCTGGAGGCCCTGGGCAAATGCACTTCCCGCGGCGGACTGTCCGCGCTGGCCAAGCTGCCCCCCAGCCTGGCCGCCGACACCGCCGCGCTGGTCGGGCAGGCCTGGGGGCTGTACCGCGCTGGTCTGCGCGGCCTGACTTCGGAAGCCGCCGTGGCCCGCACCGTGCAGCTGCTGGGCAAAAGCAACCCGTACGGCGCCCGCCTCGCCGCTGCCAACACGCTGGCCCGCACCCGGGGGCTGAACCTGACTTCCTACGCGCCTACCCTGATTGGCGTGGCGCAGAACGACCCCAGCTACGCCGTGCGCAGCTCCGTGGCGGCCTCATTGGGCAAAGCCTCGCAGGCGGCAGCGGTACCGGCCGCCCTGGCCGCCCTCACCCGCCGCGACCCCGACTACCGGGTGCGCCTCAGTGCCCTGCGGGCCATGACGGCCGGGCAGTATGCCCCGGTGAAAGAAGCGGCCTGGGATGCCCTGGCCGATGCCAACGAGCAGGTGGCCCTGACGGCTGCCGAGTTTTTTCTGGCCAGCGCCAAAGGCGAGCCGGGGGCCAGCCTGCTGGAAAAAGCCAATAAGCTTAGCGCCTGGCGGGTGCGGGCAACGCTGTTGGCCGCGGCCCTCAGGCAGGGAGGAGCCCAGCAGGAGGCCATTCGCACGGCCGTGCAGGAGCGCTACTCCGCTACTGCCGACCCCTATGAGAAAGGCTACCTGCTCAAAGCCCTGGGTGAAGACCCGGCCGCGTACGAGTTTGTGAGCCAGGCCACGTTCGTGGCGGGCCAGCCGGTTGTCGTCGGCACCTACGGGCTGGAGGCACTGGTGGCGATGCGCAGCCACCCGGCGTTTCCGGAGCCGCAGCAGCCCGCCTTTGCCCTGCTGCTGCAGCGCGCCATCGGTACCGGCGACGTAGCGCTGCTGGGCATTGCGGCCGAGGCCATGCGCAACCCCAAGCTGGACCTGCGCCGCCTGTTTGCCAACACGGTGTTTCTGCGCCAGGCCCGCGACAAGCTGCTGCTGCCCCGCGACCTGGAAGCCTGGCAGTCGTTGCAGCAGACCATCGACTTCCTGGAAAGCATTCCCACGGCTCCGTTTCCGGTGGCCAAAGCAGCGTCGCACCCCATCGACTGGCCCTTTGTGCAGGGTATTCCCGTCGGGCAGCGCGCCATTATCCACACCGGCAAGGGCGACGTTACCTTCCGGCTGCTGGTGGAGGAAGCGCCGGGCTCCGTTGCCAGCTTCGTGACGCTGGTGCAGCAGGGGTTTTACAATGGCAAGAACTTTCACCGCGTGGTGCCCAACTTCGTGGCCCAGGGCGGCTGCCCCCGCGGCGACGGCTGGGGCAGCTCCGACTATAACCTACGCTCCGAATTTGCTGATCTGCACTACGGGGAAGGAGCCGTAGGCCTGGCCTCGGCGGGCAAAGACACCGAAAGCTGCCAGTGGTTTATTACCCACGCCCCCACGCCCCACCTCGATGGCCGCTACACCATCTTCGCGCAGGTCGTGGCCGGTATGGACGTGGTAAGCCGCCTGGAAATCGGGGACCGGATAAACTCCATCGAGCTGGCGCGCTAGACGTTCTTCCGCGGCCGGCCTGACCTGTTTTTCGCAAAAAGCCCAGCTCCCGGGGGAGAGCTGGGCTTTTTAGCTTAGCAGGAAAGCCTAGGCTTCCTCGCGGCCGTGCACCTGGGCCGGCGGTGAGGTGGCTTCTACGGCGCTGAAAGTGTCCAGTATTTTATAGGTGTGCGAGGCGTTTTTGGGCACCACCCACGAGTTGCCGGGCTCCAGCAGCACCATCTGGCCTTCGATGTGCAGCTCGGCGCGGCCGCTGAGCACGTAGCCCACAGTTTCGTAAGGGCGGGTGGCAGCCTCTTTCGCTTCGCCGGGCTGCTCGTTTTCCCACATGCGCATGGCCACGTGAATGCCGGAGGCCAGGTATTTCTCGCCGTCCTTGCCTTTGGGCGAATGCTTGGAATCTACTTTGGTGATGGTGGTATCAGCCATGGGAAGTGGTGTTTTAGGTGGGGAAGTGGAGCGTCGGCCCACGCGGGCCGGGTCTTCCTAACGCAGGGTGGCCGTCGGTGGTTGTGCGCCGGGAGGATGCCAAACCTTCCGACGGCCCGCTGGTTGCTGGATACGCTGTGGCTGCTATCTTGCCGGCTCCCGGTCGGACTTTCGCCGCGGCTTACTCCGTCTCCCCGCTCATGCAAGTCGCTTTCATTCATGCGCTGGCCCAGGCTCACCAGCAGGCGGCGGCCCCGCTGCCCGGCCCCGCCTTCTGCCAGCTCGCCGATCAGGTGCTGCAGCTGCTGTTTCCGGAGCGCGCCACCCGTCCGCTCAGCAGCCCCGATGCCGTCGAAGCGGAGCTGGGCCAGCTGCAAAGCAAGCTGACCACGCTGCTGCACGCCGTGCTGCCGCCGGCGCCGGCCGCCACCGTCGCCGTAACCTGCCTGGAAGGACTGCCGCTGCTGCGCGAGTCGCTGCTGCGGGATGCCGCCGCCATCGTCGCGGCCGACCCGGCGGCGCAGGGGCTGGCGGAAGTCATCAGCACCTATCCGGGGTTCTACGCCATTGCCATGCACCGGCTGGCGCACGCGCTGGGGCAGCTGCGGGTGCCGCGGGTGCCGCGCCTGCTCAGCGAGTACGCCCACGCCCAGACCGGCGTCGACATTCACCCCGGCGCCCGCATCGGCCCCTCGTTCTGCATCGACCACGGCACGGGCATCGTCATCGGTGAAACGGCCGTTATCGGGGCCCACGTGCAGGTGTTTCAGGGCGTCACGCTGGGGGCGCTGAGTGTGGCCAAGCACATGGCCAACATGAAGCGCCACCCCACCATCGAAGACCACGTGGTAATTTATGCCGGGGCCACCATCCTGGGGGGCAGCACGGTAGTGGGCAGCCGCAGCATCATCGGGGGCAACGTGTGGCTTACCGAAAGCGTGCCGTCGCACTCCCGCGTCTACCACCGCGCCCAGATCCACGTGACCCGCACCGAAGATCCCACGGCTGATATTGTTTTTTCCATCTAAAAAAGGTCCGCCAGCGCCGCGCGGCGGTACTTCTACTTTACCTCCTGCCCTATGAAAGCCAACACCATTCTCGATACCATTGGCAACACGCCTTTGCTGCGCCTGAACCGCCTGTTTGCCCAGCGCCCCGACGTGGAAGTATGGGTGAAGCTGGAGCGCGCCAACCCCGGCGGCAGCATCAAGGACCGCATTGCCCTGGCCATGATTGAGCAGGCCGAGCAGGACGGCCTGCTGACGCCCGACAGCCTGATTGTGGAACCCACCTCCGGCAACACCGGCGTGGGCCTGGCGATGGTGGCGGCGGTGAAGGGCTACCAGATTACGCTGGTGATGCCCGAGTCGATGTCCATTGAGCGCCGCCGCCTGATGGCCGCCTACGGGGCCAACCTGGAGCTGACGCCCCGGGAGAAAGGCATGAAGGGCGCCATCGAAAGAGCCCACGAAATCGTGCGCAACACGCCCGGGGCCTGGCTGCCCATGCAGTTTGAGAATCCCGCCAACATCCGGGCCCACGTCGAATCCACGGCCCAGGAGATTCTGCACGACGCGCCCGAAGGCTTCGACTTTCACATTACCGGCGTGGGCACCGGCGGCCACATCACGGCCGTGACGGAAGTGCTCAAGCCGCACTTTCCCGGTATGCTGACCTTTGCCGTGGAGCCCGAGCTGTCGCCCGTCATCAGTGGGGGCACGCCCGGCCCGCACCCGATTCAGGGCATCGGCGCCGGCTTTATTCCCGCTAACCTGCACACCGCTATTCTGGACGGAACCATCCAGGTCAATCAGCAGGAAGCCTACGATATGGCGCGGCGGGCCGCCCGCGAGGAAGGCCTGTTCGTGGGCGTGTCATCCGGCGCGTCGCTGGCCGCCATCGCCAAGAAGCTGCCCGACATGCCCCAGGGCAGCCGCGTGCTCACCTTCTGCTACGATACCGGCGAGCGGTACCTATCCGTCGACGGGCTATTCGTCTGATCCCCGCGTCTGCTTGTCCGCACCCCAGGCTGAACAAGCAAAAAGGCACTTCCGATAAGGAAGCGCCTTTTTTGCTGGCGGCTGAGCAGCGGGACAAGAAAAAAGGCCCGGCCAAATAAATGGTCGGGCCTTTTTGGTGGAGAATATCGGAGTCGAACCGATGACCTCTTGCATGCCATGCAAGCGCTCTAGCCAGCTGAGCTAATCCCCCGTTTGTTGTACCATCCGCCGGTTGCGTTTGGTGATGCAAAAGTACTGCAGGTTTTCGATTTTGCAAGGCTGCATATCAGAAATACCTAAAATAAAGCAGCCTGTTTAGCTGAAAAGCACAATTTTCAGAGGTAAGCTATTGGTTTAGAAAAGAATATAAATAGTCAGGCCTAAGTAAAATAATTTGATTGATTTCCTCCGTGCTGGACCCATCCGGTACGCAGTTGGGAAACCCAACCAAGCAGGTAGAGTCTGGCGGAGAGCAATAAAAAAGGGGCCGAAGAATCTCTCCGGCCCCTTTTGAAAAACAGAAACCAAACATCTGGTACTAGTGATTGACTACCGAAATGGCGAGTGGGGTAGTAGTGCTGCCACGCAAACCGCTGGTGTAAATCGTATAGCTTTTACCCGCCTCTAAGGTGAGTGCCTGCGGAGTAAATTCCACTTTGAGGTTGTTGGTACCACCTACAAGGCCACGGCGAACATCGAATGTATAAGCACCCGGCGTAACCTCGTTGAACGTAGCAAAGTTGGTTGTGCGAGCAGGGTTGGAATTAGGCACCGTATACGATGTCGAACGGTAAGTACGACCAATTGGACGATACTGAAAGCGGTTCGTGACTGTATTGTAAAGACCCAAACTGTCGGCACCTGAGGTGAAACTCGGTGACAGATTGATGAAGCGGATTCTAGCCCGATTAGCAGTCGAAGTCAGGTTATCAGTTAGTGTAACACTGCGAATACCACCCTGATCTGAGGTTGCAGTCACCGGGTACACATATGCTCGGGTTGGCTGATCTGTTAGGAATACAGTGTAGCTGGTATTCCCTGAGAAGGAAGAACGCAGAGCGAGGGGCCGAGCCACAGTAAGAGGAGCAACTCCGGCCGCTATAGCGGCAGTTGGCGTCGCTGGAATATTAGTGGGCTCCGAGAAGAGGAGTAAACGTTGACCGGCCAGAATGTTAGGTACGGTCGTAGTAGCCAGGTAAGGCAATGTCGCTCCTGCGGTAAGGGCATCAATAGTAAACGAAGTGCCAGTAGTACCCGGAGCGGCGTTTACAATACGAACAGTTGCCGTACCCACTGTGGAGGCAGTTACCGGCTTGGGCTCGGGCAGAGTAGGCTCGTCGCAGCTGGCCAGCGTGGCCGCTACGGAACCAGCCAGCGCCAGCTTGGTCAAATAAGAAGAGGAGGAAAATTTCATGGGATTCGGAATGAAGGTAACGGGGTAGGACTACCGGTTAAAACAAGTAGCGAACACCGAACTGGGCCTGCCACCGCGAGGCCAGCTGGTTGATCTGGTAGCCCGTGGTAGGCGAGGGCGTCGTGCCCGAGCCGAAGCTGAAAGTCGGACGGCCCGTGGTGCCGTTCTCGAGACCCTGGTAACGCAGCAGACCGAAGTTCTGGTTCGATACCGAGTAGTCGCGACCCCACTCGCTGCTGAGCAGGTTGCCGAAGTTGATGACGTCAACCGACAGCTGGATAGTGTGGGCTTTGGTGCCGACCGTCGTGTAGATGTCCTGCAGCAAGCGTACGTCGACGCGGTGCTGGAAGGGAGTGCGGGCCGCGTTGCGAACCATGTACTCGCCGCGGTGATCCTTCATGTAAGAGTCATTCTCGATGAACGAGTTCAGCTCGCTCCAAACCTGGTCAATCGAGCGACGATCATTGACGCCATCCGTTACCAGCACAATTTCGCTCTGGCTGCGCGGGATGTAAATCAGGTCGTTCGAGTTGCCGTTGAAGCTGCCGCCGTCGCCGTTCAGGTCGCCGCCGGTGGAGGTGTACGAGAAGGGCGTGCCCGACTGACCGTTATAAAAGGCCGAGATGGTGGTGGCAAAGTGCTTGGCATACTCTTTCCGGTACGAGAAGGCCGCAATGACGCGGTGACGCAGGTCGAAGTTAGAGTAGGACAGGGGCAGGTTGTTCGGACCCGAGATGTGCGGGTTGAACTCCCAGATCGACTGGGCCGTGGAGCTGGTGCCGGAGTACAGGTCGCGCGACTGGCCGTAGGTGTAGGCCGTCGAAGCGAAGAAGCCGTTGTCCAGCTGCTTTTTCAGCTCACCCGTTACGCTGTACTGGTAGCCTTTGCTGGTGTTAGTCAGCAGAAACACGCTGTTGAAGTCGCGGCTGTTGCGGTAGCGGGCCGCGCCCGTCGGATACACCGGCCGGCCATCACCCTGCAGTACGCCCGTAGGGTTTATCAGGTTGATGTCCTGGGGCAGCACGTCGTTCAGGGTCTTGGAATAGATGCCTTCTACGGTGGCTACGATGCCCAGGGGCAGGCGGTAGTCCACGGCGAAGTTGGTCCGCACCAGCTGCGGGTTCTTGAAGTCTTTCGACGTCACGGCTACCACGCCTCGAACGGCCCGGGCGGGCAGGTTACGCACGGCGTTCTGCAGGGTAGTGTAGTCCGGGGTCAGGGCAAAGCTGCCACCGGTTGGTACGTTGGTGCCGGCCGTCTGGCTGTCGTAGTTGGCAAAGTCGACGCCCGTGCCGGCGTACTGGTTGGCGATCCACACGTAAGCCGGCCGGCCGGTGAACACGCCCACACCCCCGCGGATCTGGAAGGTCT
This sequence comes from Hymenobacter algoricola, assembly GCF_039539525.1. Classification (NCBI taxonomy): domain Bacteria; kingdom Pseudomonadati; phylum Bacteroidota; class Cytophagia; order Cytophagales; family Hymenobacteraceae; genus Hymenobacter; species Hymenobacter algoricola. The sequence goes on from NZ_BAABDH010000109.1 coordinate 41,076, forward strand.
GGTCTTTCTTCACGTCCCAGTTGAAACCGATCCGGGGCGAGATCTGGATGCGGCTCTTCGGCAACCGGTCGGTCCGCACGTCATAGGCATCGGTCTGGGCGTTGGCTACGGCAAACGTCGAGTCAACCTTGTAGTTGTACGACGGCTTGTCGAAGTACACCGGCATGTCGAGGCGCACACCCGTGGTGAAGCGGAAGTTGTCCGTCACGTTGAATTCATCCTGGGCATACACGCCAAACTGCGCCGCGCCAAACTTGGAAGTAGGCTTGCCGCCGGGCAGCGCGAAGTTCTGCTGATAGCGGAAGTTGGCGCCGCCGGAAGCGGCAGCGTTCGGTACGTTATCCAGGAAAGCCTGCAGAGAAGGGTAGGAGTAGCTGCCTTCGGTGCGCTGCACGAACAGGTTGTCGAAGCGGAAGATTTCGTTGTTGGTACCGAAGGTCAGCACGTGCTTACCGGCGAATACGTTGAAGTTATCCGTGATTTCGAGCACGTCCTGGTTCAGGCGGTTCCGGGTCGAGCTGAAGTCGGAGCCCGCGGCTACCGTACCGGAACCGAAGTTGATGGTGACGGCCGGAAACAGCGCCCCTTTGGTGGTGCGGCTGTCGCGGATGCGCGAGTAGCCGAACAGCAGGTTGTTGGCGAAGCGGTTGCCGAAGCGGCTTTTCAATTCCGCTACCGTCGAGTTGGTCTGGCTCAGGAACTGGTACGCGTTGTTGCCAAAGCGGAAGCTGGTGGCGCTCCGGGAGATGTTGTCGTCGGAAGCGTCCACGAAGTTGTGGCGCAGGGTGAGCTGGTGGTCGGGGTTGATGTTCCAGTCCAGACGCGCGAAGGCCTTGTTGCTGCGGGTTTCGGCATTGATGGCGCCGTACTCACCGGCATCGTAGCCGAAGGTGGCCAGATGGTCCGAAATCTGCTTCAGCTGGTCGTTGTTGACGAAGCTTACCACGTCGGAGCCGGTTTCGTTGCCACCACCAGGCAATGTGTTAGCCGCGCGGAACAACAGCGGAGCGCTGCGGCGGGTAACCTCGCCGTTTACGAAGAAGAACAGCTTGTCCTTAATGATCGGACCGCCGAGGCGGAAGCCGGTTTGAAAGTCGTAGAATTCAGCCAGCTTGGTGCGCTGCCCGGTTACCGGGTCAGCCGTTGGGCTTTTGCCGGCCGTGTTCTGGTTACGGCCATAGACGAAGGCCGAGCCCGAGAAGTCGTTGGTACCCGAGCGGGTTACGGCGTTGATGCCACCGCCGCTGAAGCGGCCCTGGCGCACATCGTAAGGAGAAAGGACCACCTGGAATTCCTGGATGGCGTCCAGCGAAATCGGGTTGGTGCCGGCCTGTCCGCCGGGGGCGCCGCTGCCACCTAGACCGAACAGGTCATTGTTGGAGGCACCGTCAATCTGGATGTTGTTGAAACGGCCGTTCCGGCCCGACAGCGAGTTGCCGTTGGCCTGGGGCGTGAGGCGGGTGAAGTCCTGGAAGCTCCGCGAAATCGACGGCAGACGCTCGATTTGCTCCCGCTGAATGTTGGTGGCGGCGCCGTTGCGCTGCGAGTTCAGCGTGGGGTCCTGCTTGCCCTGCACCGTGACGCCGGCCAGCTCGGTCGTGGCTTCGTTCAGGTTGATATCCAGGCGCAGGTTCTGGCCCAGCGTCAGAAAGATGCCATCCCGGGCGGCATCCTTGTACCCGATAAACGTGATACGCACCGTATAAGGGCCGCCCACGCGCATGTTCTGAATGTTGAAACGGCCTTCCGAGTTGGTCGGGGCTACATACTGCGTATTCGTTGGCGTATGCACGGCAATCACCGTGGCTCCGGGCAAACCGGCTCCTGCTTTGTCGGTGATGACACCGTTCATAGCCGAAGTGGTTGCGCCCTGGCTCCACGCTACCTGTGCCGACAGCAGAGTCAGCATCAGCAGCAAGAAATGGCGTAAACGTAAGTGTTTCATAAAGGGGAAAAATGGTGAGAAAAGAGGGTGCTTACGGCTAAGCGCCACAAAACTAAAGACGAGTTCGGGGACGCTCATTACCGAATCGTTACTATTCACAAACTGCCGCCCATTACGTGCGTTTCGTGCCGCAAAGGTAATAGGGAAATTCATAGTACGGGCCGTACCGCTTTGATAAAGCGGCTCAAATAATAGTCACTCTCCAGGCTGTTCTCTACCACGCCTAACGAGCTGGAAGAGTGGATGAACTGCACTCCTTCCGGACTGGCTTCCGTCACCATGCCCACGTGCGTGATGGTGTTGCTACCAGGTGAAGCACCAAAAAATACCAAATCTCCGGCTTGCAGATCCTGCGGTTTTACCGGGGCTCCCCAGGCAGCCTGCTCGTTCGAGGAACGCGGAATCTGCACGTTGATAGCGGCAAAGGAATTGAAGAGCAGGCCCGAGCAGTCCATGCCCAGGCGGGTGGTGCCCCCGTACCGGTAAGGAGTGCCCTGAAAGGAGCGGGCCGTCTGAATCACGGTGGCCAGGTCCTTGCGAATAGTGGCCGGGCCGGAGCGGCGCTTCACCACAATTTTGGACTTGCCCGCGGGCAGGGAGGCCTTGGATTTGACCTTGCTGCCGCCGCGACGACGCTCTGCGGCCTTCATGCGGGCCATGTCGCGGGCCGAGTAGTAGCGCCCGTTGCGCTGGTTAAGCTTTTTGGAGCCGCCGCAGCCGCCCAGCACCAGCAGCATGCCCAGCAGCAGCAGCGCAAGCCACTGGCCCCACTGCCCCGAATGCCGTACCTTTGTTTTGTGTTCCCGCATCGGGGCAAAGATACAGACCCCGCACATTCTGACCCGCTATATATGGATTTCCAAGCCCTGAGTCCCGAACTGGTTCTTGCCTTCGAACACATTGTCGGCGTGGAGTATGTGCTGACGGCACAGCGCACCGAAGCCGCCGCCTACGCCGACTACGGCCGCGACCATACCGAAGACCTGCACTTTGCCCCGGAGGTAGTGCTGCGCCCGGCCGACGCCGAGCAGATCAGCCGGATTGTGCGCCTCTGCCACGAAAACCACGTGCCCGTCACGGCGCGCGGGGCCGGCACGGGGCTGAGCGGGGGCGCGCTGCCCATTCACCACGGCGTGGTGCTGAGCACCGAGCGGCTCAACCGGATCATCCAGATTGATGAGCGCAACCTGCAGGCCACGGTGGAGCCGGGCGTGATAAACGAGGTGTTTCAGAACGCGGTGAAGGAGGTGGGCCTGTTTTATCCGCCCGACCCGGCCAGCAAGGGCAGCTGCTTTCTGGGCGGCAACCTGGCCCACAGCAGCGGCGGCCCCAAAGCCGTGAAGTACGGCACCACCCGCGACTACGTGCTGAACCTGCAGGTGGTGCTGCCCACCGGCGAAATCATCTGGACGGCGGCCAACACCCTCAAAAACTCCACCGGCTACAATCTCACCCAGCTCATGGTGGGCTCGGAAGGTACGCTGGGCATCATCACCCAGGTGGTATTCCGGCTGTTGCCGTACCCGCAGCATAATATTCTGATGCTGGTGCCCTTCCGCCAGGTAGAGCAGGCTGCCGAGGCCGTGTCGGCGGTGTTCCGGGCGGGTATTATCCCGTCGGGCATGGAATTTATGGAGCGCGAGGCCATTGCCTGGTCGTCGGACTACCTGAAAATTCCGCTCACGCTGCCCGAGGACATCCGGGCCCACCTGCTCATCGAGCTCGACGGGCAGGACCTCGATGAGCTCTACAAGGAAGCCGAGCAGGTGTACGGGGTACTGGAGAAGTACGACGTAGGCGAAATCCTGCTGGCCGACAATGCCACGCAGAAAGACGAGCTCTGGAAAATCCGCCGCAACATCGGCAACTCGGTGCGCTATAATTCGGTGTACAAGGAGGAGGATACCGTGGTGCCCCGGGCCGAGCTGCCCACGCTGCTGAAAGGCGTAAAGGAAATCGGGGCACGCTACGGCTTCAAGAGCGTGTGCTACGGCCACGCCGGCGACGGCAACCTGCACGTAAACATCATCCGCGGCGACCTGGACGACGAGATGTGGGACGTAGGCCTGCGCCAGCCGATAACGGAGATATTCGAGCTGTGCGTCCGGCTCGGCGGCACCATCAGCGGGGAGCACGGCATCGGGCTGGTGCAGAAGGGCTACATCGGCATTGCCCTGCAGGAAACCAACCTGAATCTGATGCGCGGCATCAAGGGCGTGTTCGACCCCCACGGCATCATGAACCCGGGCAAGATCTTCTGATCTGAACCCCGGATTCGAGCGGGTTTTTCGGATGCAACTAATTTCGAAGGCGGCTCCAACGCGGGGCATTTAGCCCGTTTTAGCGGCTGCAAAACCAGAACGGCTACCCCTGCGGGCAGCCGTTCTGGTTTCTAAGGGCACGCCCACAAAAGTCGTGGAATCCGTGGTTTGCCTTATTGTTCGCCCTTCAGCTGGTCCTCGCCGCCGTACGGAGCGCCGGCCGTAATGTCGCCGCGCAGGCCGCCCTGCGACACGCCCGGGCCGCTGTCGGGTTGTCGCGAAGTGGTGGTGTTCGCCTCGGTGGGTGGGTTCATGGCGCTGCCGGTGGCCGGCTGTCCGCTGCCGGTAATGATGGTGGCCTGCTCGCCCACGGGGCCGGCCAGCTCGCTTACCTTGGCTACGTACTGGCGCTTGGCGTCGTCTTCGCTCACGCCCTTGAACTTGCTCCACGAGTCCCACTGGGCCTGCGACATGCCCGGGGTGCCGCTGGGGTTGTCGGGCGTGTCGTCGCCCACCACCTCGCCCTTGGTATCATGGTCGCCTTCGGTGGCCTGCTTGTAAAGGCCGTAGAGCTCCGTCATGTGGGCGGCGGCTTTATCACCGGGCAGGCCGTCGACGCGGGCCACGGCGGTTTCAAATTGCTTTTGTAAGTCCATTTGCTGCTGAAGGTCCATAGGGGAGGGGAAATAAGGTGAATGTCGGAGAGTGTACTATCGTGGCACGGCTTTGGTTGCGGGGGCGCCCCGCTACTTTTTTGGAACGTTAGTCCGTAGACTTCGTACTTTTGCCCGCTAATTATGTGTGGAATCACCGGAATATTCGCCTTTACCGACGCTGGACGCAGCACGCTCTCCGCGCTGCAAGCCTCCACCGACGCCATTGTCAGCCGCGGACCTGATTCGCAGGGGCATTTTGTGTACGACCACTGCGGGCTGGGCTTCCGCCGGCTGGCCATTCTCGACCTCTCGGCCGACGGCAACCAGCCCATGACCGACGAGTCGGGCCGCTACACGATTGTGTTCAACGGCGAGATCTTCAACTTTCGGGAGCTGCGGCAGAAGCTGGTCAAGAAAGGCCACACGTTCCGGTCACAGACCGATACGGAGGTTATTCTGAAGCTTTACATCAGTGAGGGCCGCGGGTTTTTGAAGAAGCTCAACGGCTTCTTCGGCCTGGCCATCTACGATAAAGAAGAGGATTCGCTGTTCATTGCCCGCGACCGGATGGGGGAGAAGCCCCTGCTGGTATACCGCGACGAGGACAAGATGTTCTTCGCCTCCGAAATGAAGTCGCTGCTGGCGCTGGGCGTGCCCCGCAAGCTCGACTACGCGGCCCTGAGCCATTATCTGCAGCTCAATTACATTCCCGGTCCCGCCACCATTTTTAAGGGCGTCAAAAAGCTGCTGCCCGGCCACTACCTCTATGTGAAGGGCGGTAAAGTGGTGGGCAAGCGCTGGTATAAGATTCCCTACGACCAGAAGAAAACGGACAGGAACAAGCTCAGCTACGAGCAGCAGCAGAAAAAGCTGGTCGAGCTGCTCGACGATGCCACCGCCCGCCGCCTGGTGGCCGACGTGCCCGTGGGCGCATTCTTGAGCGGGGGCATCGACTCCTCGGTTATCGTGGCGCTGGCCTCGCGCCACACCCAGCACCTGAACACGTTCAGCATCGGCTACCGCGACGAGCCCTTCTTCGACGAAACCAAGTACGCCAAGCTGGTAGCCGAGCGCTACAAAACCAACCACACGGTTTTCTCGCTCACCAACCAGGACCTGTACGACCATATTTTCGACGTGCTCGACTACATCGATGAGCCTTTCGCCGACTCCTCGGCCCTGGCGGTGTACATTCTGAGCAAGCGCACCCGCGAAAAAGCCACGGTGGCGCTGTCGGGCGACGGGGCCGACGAAATGTTTGCCGGCTACAACAAGCACATGGGCGAGTTTCAGGTGCGGCAAGGCGGCTTCAAAGCCGAAGCCGTTACGGGCCTCAACCTGCTCTGGGACGTGCTGCCCAAGTCGCGCAACTCGTTTTTTGGTAACAAGGTGCGCCAGTTTCAGCGCTTCTCGCGCGGCATGCTCAGCGGCCCCAAAGACCGGTACTGGGACTGGGCTACCTTCGTAAGCGAGAAGGACGCCCGCAACCTGCTCAGCCCCGCGTCGCGGCGCAAGGTGGGCAAGAAGCTGGCCGAGAAGCGCCGCAAGGACATTCTGGAAAACCTGCACGCCGACGGCGACCTGAACGAGGTGCTGCTCACGGATATGAACCTGGTGCTGCCCTACGACATGCTCACCAAGGTGGACCTGATGAGCATGGCCAACTCCCTGGAGGTGCGCCCCCCGTTCCTGGACCCGAACGTGGTCAACTTCGCCTTTTCGCTGCCGGTCACTAGTAAGATCGATGCCAACATGAAAAAGCGCATCGTGCAGGACGCGTTCCGGCCGATGCTGCCCGAAGAGCTGTATAAGCGGCCCAAGCACGGCTTTGAGGTGCCCCTGCTGAAGTGGTTCCGCAACGAGCTGCGCCCGCTCATCGAGGACGACCTGCTCTCCGACGGCTTCATTGAGGCCCAGGGCGTGTTCAGCGTCGAGGCTATCCGGGGGCTTAAAACCCAGCTGTTCTCGCGCAACCCCGGCGACGTGCACGCGCAGATCTGGGCGCTTATCGTGTTTCAGTGGTGGTGGAAACGCCATATGGTGTAGGGCCGGCGGAAAAATATCCTATTTCCGGGCGGCCCGTTCTATGTGTTTCCCCCTTGGTCTAAAACGAACTCCTTTTTAAGTATAACCCATGAAAATTGCAGTTGTAGGCACCGGCTATGTAGGCCTAGTCACCGGCACATGCTTCGCTGAAGTTGGCATCGACGTCACCTGTATCGACATCGACCAAAAGAAGATTGACAACCTTCACAAAGGGATTCTGCCCATCTACGAGCCCGGCCTGGAGGAAATGGTAACGCGGAACGTGGAAAAGGGCCGTCTGAGCTTCTCTACCAATCTGGCCGACGGGATCAAAGACTGCGACGTGGCGTTCATTGCCGTGGGCACACCTCCCGGCGAGGACGGCTCAGCTGACCTGAAGTACGTGCTGGCCGTGGCCCGCGGCATTGGCGAGCACATGAACAGCTACGGCGTTATCGTGACCAAAAGCACGGTACCCGTGGGCACGGCGGCCAAAGTGCGCGCCGAAATTGAAAAGGCTCTGGCCCAGCGCGGCCAGTCCATCGAATTTGACGTGGCTTCCAACCCCGAGTTCCTGAAGGAAGGCGCCGCCATCGACGACTTCCTCAAGCCCGACCGTATCGTGGTCGGCGTGGCGTCGGAGCGCGCGGAGGAAGTGATGAGCAAGCTCTACAAGCCCTTCCTGCTCAACGGCCACCCGATTATCTTCATGGATATTCCCTCGGCCGAAATGACGAAATACGCCGCCAACTCGATGCTGGCGACCAAGATTTCGTTTATGAATGACATTGCCAACCTGTGCGAAATCATGGGTGCCGACGTGAACATGGTGCGCAAGGGTATCGGCTCCGATGCCCGCATCGGCACCAAGTTCATCTACCCCGGCATCGGCTACGGCGGCTCCTGCTTCCCCAAGGACGTGAAGGCGCTGATCAAGACGGCGGCCGAAAACGGCTACCAGATGCAGGTGCTCAAAGCCGTGGAAAGCGTCAACGAGGCCCAGAAAGAGGTGCTGTTCGACAAAGTAACCAAGCACTTCGGCGGCGAGCTGAAAGGCAGGAAGATTGCCATCTGGGGCTTGTCCTTCAAGCCCAAAACCGATGACATGCGCGAAGCTCCCTCGTTGGTCATCATCGAGAAGCTGCTGGCCGAAGGCTGCACCGTCTCGGCCTACGACCCGGTGGCCGTGGCCGAAGCCAAGCACACGCTGGGCGACACCATCACCTACGCCAAGGACGAGTTTGACGCCCTGATTGACGCTGACGCCCTGTTGATCGTAACGGAGTGGCCCGAATTCCGCTCCCCTAATTTTGAGGTGGTGGCCCGCCTGATGAAGCAAAAAGTTATCTTTGACGGCCGTAACATCTACGATGCCAAAGAGCTGCACGCGGCTGGTTTTGCTTACCATTGCATTGGTATCCGCACCGACCACAAAGAGCCGGTGGCCTAGTTGTCGGGGCCGCGCTGTCTGCCCGCCGGGTGGCGCGGCCCCACTCCAGTGGCGTTCTACTTCCATAAATTCAGTGGCTAACTGCCATTGCTAACTGCTTGATAATGGCCAACAGCGCTGAGCAAAAACGCATTCTGATCACCGGCGGCGCCGGCTTCCTGGGTTCCCACCTCTGCGACCGGTTTATTGCCGAAGGGTACCATGTCATTGCCATGGATAACCTCATCACCGGGGACCTGACCAACATCGAGCACCTGTTCGGCAACGAGAGCTTCGAGTTTCACCACGCCGACGTGTCCAAGTTTGTCTTCGTGCCCGGCAAGCTGGACTACATCCTGCACTTTGCCTCGCCGGCCTCGCCGATCGACTACCTCAAGATTCCGATTCAGACGCTGAAAGTAGGCTCGCTGGGTACCCACAACCTGCTGGGCCTGGCCCGGGTGAAGGGCGCCCGCATGCTGATTGCCAGCACCTCGGAAGTGTACGGCGACCCGGAAGTTCACCCCCAGGTCGAGGAGTACTTCGGTAACGTAAACCCCGTGGGTCCGCGCGGCTGCTACGACGAGGCCAAGCGCTTCCAGGAGGCCATTACGATGGCCTACCACAACCACCACGGGCTGGAAACCCGCATCATCCGGATCTTCAACACCTACGGCCCCCGGATGCGCCTCAACGACGGCCGCGTGTTGCCGGCGTTCCTGAGCCAGGCGCTGCGGGGCGAAAACCTGACCGTGTTCGGCGACGGTTCCCAGACCCGCTCGTTCTGCTACGTCGACGACCTGATCGAGGGCATCTACCGCCTGCTGCTCAGCGACTACGCGCTGCCGGTCAACATCGGCAACCCCGATGAAATTACCATCAAGGAATTCGGCGAAGAAATTGCCAGCCTGATGGGCGTTGAGTTCAAGCCAACCTACCAGGAGCTGCCCCAGAACGACCCGATGAAGCGCAAGCCGGACATCACCAAAGCCCGCGAGATTCTGGGCTGGGAGCCCAAGGTAAGCCGGGCCGAAGGCCTGCGTCGGACGCTGGAGTACTTCAAGGAGCATGTCACGGTGAAAGACAATAGTCAGCCGGACAACACGCCGCGTACTTTCTAAGCCTTCAGGCCCCGGTATGCAGCAACCGCACATAATCGAGTTTGCGAAGTTAGGCGCTTCAGACATCGGTTATATCTCAGTGAGCGAGCCTGATGGCCTCGTTCCTTTTGAGGTCAAACGGACCTTCTGGACCTATTTCACTCCCGAGAGTATTGTGCGGGGCCGGCATGCCCACCATGCCACCGAACAGGTGCTGATAGCCGTAGCTGGCCGCATCATCGTCACGATGGAGCTGCCCGATGGCGCTATCAGCACCTTTGTGCTCGAGTCGCCCCACGTAGGCGTGTACATTCCGCCCAATGCCTGGCATACCATGCAGTACTCGCATACGGCCGTACAGCTCGTCTTTGCCTCTACTCCCTACCAGGAGTCGGACTACATTCGCGACTATTCCATGTTCAAGCAGGTATGGCAGTCGAAGTAGAGGCGGCCCTGGTAGCGGCGCGGGCGGAAAAGCTGTTCTTTTATTCGCCCTACAACTTTCTGCGCGCCCTTGACGGCCAGCTGCAGCAGGAGCTGTTCGGTACCGGACCTGCCGCTGCTTACGCTTCTGAGCCCAGCCAGGAAGTATTTGAGGCCGAGGTAGGGGAGCACAAAGTACAGTTCCTGTACGCTCACCTGTCCTGGGACAGTGCGTTTTTCAAAACGCCGGTCTATAAGCTTTTCACCGCCTTGTTTGCCGCGGGCGTACCGGCTGGCGCGCTGGCGCAGGCCGCGCAGGCTTTCCGGGAGCATCTGACCCAAAAGGGCGATTTTTACATCTTCGCCGAGCTGCCGGCCGAAGACACGGCTGTGGCCCAGATGCTTGGCGGCAGCTGGCGGCTGGTGGAAACCCGCCTGACGTACTTTCACGACGGCGTCAGCACGTTTGAGCAGCCCCGCTTTCCCGTTCGGCTGGCCCGGCGGGAGGAAGCCGACCACATTGGCCGGATTTCCGCGGCGGCCCGCAACGAGTACGACCGGTTTCACGCCGACGCCTGGTATGGCCCTGGGCAGGGCGACGCTTTTCTGGCCCGCTACGCCGCCGCCGCGGTAGAAGGCTACTGCGATGCCGTGCTGGTACCCGCTGAGCCGGGTCTGCCGGTCGATTCCTTTCTGGCCATCAGCGACCTGCCAGCCCATGCGGCCCGCTTCGGTACCGGCTTTTCCCGCGTCGTGCTCACGGCCGTGGGGCCGCAGAACCGGGGCTGGCACCTCAAGCTGGTGGCCGAGACGGTGCAGCGGGCCCGGGAGCAGCAGGCCGGCTACGTGCTGATGACCACCCAGGCCACGAACCGGGCCGTTTTCCGGACGTGTGAGAAACTGAACTTCAAACTGGGCGGCTGCAGCCACGTGCTGGCGCTTTCCAATACCTTGTAGCCCCCATGAAAGTCCCTTTCCTGTCCTTTACTCCCCAAAACCAGGCCGTCCGGACCGACGTGCTGGAGGCTATGGCCCGGGTTTTCGATTCGCAGTGGTACGTGCTGGGCGATGCCGTCAGGCAGTTTGAAGCTGAGTACGCCGCTTTTTCCCACACCCAGGAGTGTATCGGCGTGGCCAACGGCCTGGATGCCCTGCACCTGGCCCTGAAAGCGCTGGACATCAAGGACGGGGATGAGGTTATCGTGCCTTCCAACACCTACATTGCCACCTGGCTGGCCATTTCCTTCGTGGGCGGTACGCCCATTCCCGTGGAGCCGGTGCTGGATACCTATAACCTCGACCCGACGCTGCTGGAGGCCGCCATTACGCCCCGGACCCGCGCCATCATGCCCGTGCATCTGTACGGGCAGGCCTGCGAGATGGACGCCATTATGGCCATAGCCCGGAAGCATAATCTGTACGTGATTGAGGATAATGCCCAGTCGCAGGGCGCAGCCTACAATGGGCGGCTGACGGGCAGCTTCGGGGAGGTTAATGCCACCAGCTTTTACCCCGGCAAAAACCTGGGCGCCCTGGGCGACGCCGGCGCCATCACCACCAACGATGCGGGGCTGGCCAAGCGCGTGCGGACCCTGCGCAACTACGGCTCCCAGCAGAAGTACTACAACGAGGTTATCGGCCACAACTCCCGACTCGATGAGCTGCAGGCCGCCGTGCTGAGCGTGAAGCTGCCCAAGCTGCTGGACTGGACCCGGCAGCGCCAGGAAGTGGCGGCGCTGTACGACCAGCACCTGGCGGGCATTGCGCAGCTCAAGCTGCCCGCTACGGCAGCCGGGGCCACCCACGTGTATCACCTGTACGTGGTCCGGACGGCGCGGCGCGACGAGCTGCAGCAGCACCTGACGGCGGCGGGCATCGGTACGCTGATCCACTATCCCGTGCCGCCCCACCAGCAGCAGGCGTATGCTTCGCTGGGGTACCAGCGCGGCGCCTTTCCGCTGGCCGAAGAAATTGCGGCTACCTGCCTGAGCCTGCCGATGTGGCCGGGTATGACCGAAAACGAGGTCGAGGTCGTCAGCAGCGCAGTCCGCGCGTTCTTTCAGGCCTGATTTCAGCCCCTAATCCACCAGAATGCCCAAGCTCTCCGTCATCATTCCGTGTTATTTCAACGAGGATAACATCCCGGTTACCAGCCGCGAGCTTATTGCCAATGAGGCCCTGTTTCCCGCCGACCTGGAATTTGAGTACGTGCTGGTCGATGATGGCTCCAAGGACAACACCCTGCAGGCGCTGCTGGCTTTCCGGGCGGCCTATCCGCACAAGGTGCGGGTGGTGGAGCTGGCCGGCAACGTGGGCTCGTACAACGCCATTGTGGCGGGAATCGAACAGGCTACCGGCGACTGTATGGCCATCATCACGGCCGATATGCAGGACCCGCCGGAGCTGATGGTGCAGATGTACGACTACTGGCAGAAAGGGCTGAAGCTCATCATCGGCAACCGGCAGGACCGGGAGGAAACGGGGCTGCAGCAGCTGTTTGCCAAAGCCTTTCACGCCCTGATGAAGAAGATTGCGCTGCCCAACATCCCGGACGGCGGCTTCGATTTCGTCTTCTTCGACCGGCAGGTGGCCGAGCATATTCTGGAGCTCAAGGAGCGCAACAGCAACCTGTTCTACCTGATGGTCTGGCTGGGGTATCCGTACGTCAACATTCCCTACGTGCGGCGCAAGCGCGAAATCGGCAAGTCCCGCTGGACGATCCAGAAGAAGATCAAGCTGTTTATCGATTCTATTCTGGCCTTTTCCTTTTTCCCCATCCGGGCCATTTCCGTGCTGGGCCTGATTATGGGAAGCGTGGCGCTGCTGTATGGCTTCTATATTTTGATCAACAAGGCCGTGGGCCGTATCGATGTGGAAGGCTGGAGCGCGCTGATGGTAGTGGTGCTTTTTGTGTCGGCCTTCCAGATGATTGCCCTGGGCGTGATCGGCGAATACGTGTGGCGCGGTCTGGATGCGGCCCGCAAACGCCCCCTGTACGTGGTGAAAGAGGTTTTTTTCGGTAAATAGTCCTGGCCGGTCAGGGCTGTCCCGCCCTGCGCCCAAGCCCGGCAGTAGGGGCCGAGCAGGGCTGGTTGCCCCCGAAATGTGGCGCTGCCGGAAACGGGCCAAGCTGAAATCCGTACCTTTGCCTGCTTAGCCGAGGCCGGAGATGGCCAGACTCCGGGACGAGCTGCTTTTGCTCGGCCCTTCGTTTTTTGTGTGAACCAAGCTGTATGAACACCGGAATTATCCGCTACTCCCTTGATAGCATCCGCTATTACCTGACCACGTCGCAAAAGCGCAAAGCCGTCTGGATGTTTGCGCTGCTGCTGCTGTCCTCTTTTCTGGATGTGGTGGGCCTGGCGTCGCTGGTACCCGTGATGATGGTGGCGGCGGAGCCCGGCGGCATTCAGAAAAACAAGTATTTCGCTCCGCTCTACGATAGCCTCGGGTTTCAGTCAGACAAGAACTTCCTGCTGTTTCTGATTGTCAGCGTGTTTTTGTTTTTTCTGTTTAAAAACCTGTTTTCTACCTGGGTCAACTACCTGCAGACGCGCTTCACGGCCGACGTGGGCCTGAGCATCATCAAAACCCAGCTCACGAAGTACCTGAACTTCCCGTTCTGGTACTTCAACGACCTGGGCTCGGCCAACCTGATCAACAGTACGCTGCAGGTGCCCAGCACCTACGTGAACATGATTCTGCGGCCCCTGTTCATCTTCTTCTCCGAGGTGGCCGTGGTGCTGGTCATCGTGCTCAGCATCCTGCTCTACAAGCCGCTGCTGCTGGTTATTCTGGCTTTCGTGCTGGTACCCACCACGCTGCTGACCTACCGCGCCCTGCGGGCCCGCTCCCAGGTAATTGGCAACCGCATCAACGAGCTGCGGCCGGTTTCCTTCGGCCTGATCAGCGACCTGTTCACGGGCTTTGCGGAGCTGAAGCTGGCCAACAAGCAGAGCCGCTTCCGCGACCAGCTGGTCAGCAACCAGCAGGAAATCCAGAAGCTCGACGCTGAAGCCTACCTCTATACCCTGGTGCCGCTCAAGGTGATTGAGATGGTGGCCATCCTGGGGGTGCTGACCATTTTTCTGTACGCCATCTTCGTGCCGGGTACCTCTACCAACCTCATTACCCTGGTCGGGCTGTTTGCCGCCGCTGCCTACCGGCTCATGCCTTCCGTCAACCGCATGCTCATGTCGCTGGTGCAGCTCAAGCAGAGCCAGTATACCATTGAAAACCTGGAGTCGTTCCGCGAGGCGAAGTACGACGAGGCTCCCCACCCGCAGCAGCTGCCCCTGCACTTCGAAAGCACCCTCGCCTTCGACAACCTCCACTTCAGCTTTCCCGGGGCCGACAATCCCACGCTGCAGGGCATCAACATTACCATCCGCAAGGGTGAGAAAATCGGGTTTATCGGCAGCTCGGGCTCGGGCAAGACTACGCTCATGAACGTGCTGCTGCGCTTCTACACCGAGCAGAGCGGCCATATTCTGCTCGACGGCCAGCCGCTGACGGCCCAGAACCTTGAAGCCTGGCACCGGGTTATCGGCTACGTGAAGCAGGATACCTTCCTGATGGAGGCTTCCATCAAGGACAACATTACGCTCGGCGACCCCGAAGTCGATGCCGAGCGGCTGCGCTACGCCATCGATCAGGCATCCCTGCGCAGCTTCGTCGACGGCCTGCCCGACGGCGCGGATACGCATATCGGGGAGCGGGGCTCCAAGCTCTCGGGCGGCCAGCGCCAGCGCATTGGTATTGCCCGCGCCATGTACAAGCGCACCGAGGTGCTGGTGCTCGATGAGGCCACCAGCGCCCTCGACAACGAAACGGAGCGGGAAGTAAATGAAGCCATCAACAAGCTTTCCCAGACCGACATCACCATCCTCATCATTGCCCACCGCATCACCACGCTGCGCGAGTGTGACCGGATCTACGAGCTACGGGAGGGGAAGGTGATTGCCGAGCATCAGTACGATAGCCTGATGCGCCAAATAGTGCAGCCCTAGCGGGCCCTTCCCCACTGATTTTCTAAAATCTTGAAAATATGAGCATCAACGTCACCAAAGCCTATCTGCCCCCGCTGGAAGAATACATCGGTTATCTGGAAGGTATCTGGGAGCGAGGCTGGCTGACAAACAACGGCCCGCTGGTGCAGCAGCTCGAAGCAGAGTTGAGCACCGCCCTGAGTGGAGCCAACGTGCAGTTTATGTCCAATGGTACTATCGCCTTGCAGGTTGCCATCAAAGCCCTGGCCCTGACGGGGGAGATTATTACCACTCCTTTCTCCTACGTCGCCACCACTACCGCCATTCTGTGGGAAGGCTGCGAGCCGGTCTTCGTCGATGTGGAAGAGCAGACCTTCTGCATCGATGCCACCAAGATTGAAGCCGCCATTACTCCGCGCACCTCGGCAATTCTGGCTACCCACGTCTATGGCTACCCCTGCGATGTGCGGGCTATTGAGGCCATTGCCCGGCGGCACAAGCTGAAGGTGATCTACGATGGCGCCCACGCCTTCGGCGCGACCGTGCACGGCCGCTCCCTGCTGGCGTACGGCGATATTACCACCTGCAGCTTTCATGCTACCAAGCTGTTTCATACCAGTGAGGGCGGGGCCATCATCACCACGGACGAGAAGCTGGCCCAGAAGGTCTCGCTCTATAAATCGTTTGGGCACATCGGCGACGAGTACTACTCGCTGGGGGTGAACGGCAAAAACTCCGAGTTTCACGCTGCTATGGGCCTGTGCAATCTGCCCCGGGTGCCGGAGTTTATTGACGCCCGCCGGCAGATTGCGGAGCTGTACCGGGCCGAGCTGGCGCCGCTGCCGCTGCGCTACCCCGTGATGCCCGCCGCTACGGAGTACAACTACGCGTACTTTCCCGTCATCTTCGATACCGAAGCACGGATGCACCACGTGAAGCAGGCGCTGGCGGCCCACGGCATCAACACGCGCCGCTACTTCTTCCCTTCGCTCAACAAGCTGCCCTACCATACCGGTGCCGACTGCCCGGTATCGGAGGATATTGCGGTGCGGGTGCTGTGCCTGCCGTTCTATCAGCAGCTGGAACACGACCAGGTCCGCCGTATTGGTGCCCTGATTCGGGAGAATTACGCGTAGTTCCGGCCGTGCGGCAGAGTAGTTTTTTCACCCGGCCCGGCCGGACATTTTCGCTTGTATGCTGATAATCGGAGCCGGCGGGCACGCCACGGAGCTGCTGCAGAGTATGGAACCACTGGCCGCCGCCACCAACCTGTTTTTCTACGACGACGTAACGCCGGATTTGCCCGCTCTGCTGTTTGGCCGGTTTCCGGTGTTGCGTAGTGAAGCCGAGGCCCGCGTCCTGTTTGCCCGCGACAATACGTTTGCCCTTGGCCTGGGCGGCACCACCATCCGGTGGAAAATTGCGCAGCGGTTTCAGGCGCTGGGCGGCCAGCTGGTTTCGGTTATTGCCGAGTCGGCCAGCATCAGCCCCTACGACGTGGTGCTGGGCCCGGGCCTCAACGTAATGCAGAACGCTCTGATTTCGAGTAGTACCCAGATCGGCGAAGGCACGCTGGTGAATGCGGCCGCCAGCGTCCACCACAACACGGAGCTGGGGCGCTACTGCGTGGTGTCGCCGGGGGCCCGGGTGCTGGGGCGCTGCCAGGTCGAAGACTTCTGCCTGATCGGGGCGAATGCCACTATTCTGGCCGACATCCGGGTAGGGCACAACTCTACCATCGGGGCCGGCGCCGTGGTAACGCGGCATGTGGCGCCTAATTCAGTGGTGGTCGGCGTGCCGGCCCGCCCGATTGGTGTAGGGCACAAGGCCTAGCGCCTACAGAATGCGTATTTTCATCCTTCTCCCCCTACTACCGCTGTTCAGTAATAAGTCAGGCAATGCGTGAAGAAGAAACAACGGTTCCTTTGGTGAGTATCTGTTGCATCACCTACAATCATGAGGCTTTTTTGGCGCAGGCAATTGAGTCGGTGCTGAAGCAGCAAACCGATTTTGCGGTGGAACTGGTAATAGGGGAGGACTGCTCGCCCGACGGCACCCGGCAGATAGCGCTGGACTACCAGAGCCGCTACCCGGGGCAGGTGCGGGTACTGCTGCCGGAAAAAAACCTGGGCATCATGCGCAACCTGATGACCACCATGGCTGCCTGCACCGGCCGCTACGTCGCCTTTTTGGAGGGCGACGACTACTTTACCGACCCGCATAAGCTCCAGCGGCAGGTCGACGTGATGCGGGCCCAGCCCGACTGCACGCTCTGCATTCACGACGCGGAGGTCTTCTGGCAGGATAATTCGGCCCCGGCTTATTTGTTCAGTACCAAGTATGCCACGCTGCTGCCGGCGCACGAAGCCCGGATTACCCAGGCCGATTTAGTAGAGTACGGCTGGGGCATTCCCAGCGCATCGATGGTGTTTCGCCGGGACAGTATCCTGCCCTTGCCCGAGTGGTTTCAGGGGGTGTTCAGCGGCGACTACACCCTGCAGCTGCTTAGTACCCGGCGCGGCTACATCTACTGGCTGCCCCAGGTGATGTCGCGCTACCGGCTGCACGCGGGCGGGGTAATGCAGACCAGCAGCAACACGCTGGGACAGAATGAAAAGCGCATCTTTGAACTTGAGCACTACAAGCATTTTCTGCCCCAGCAGCTTCATGCCAAGGTCGATGAGTATCTGGAGTACCTGTACTTGGAGCGCAGCGAGAA
Organism: Hymenobacter algoricola; assembly: GCF_039539525.1. Lineage (NCBI taxonomy): Bacteria > Pseudomonadati > Bacteroidota > Cytophagia > Cytophagales > Hymenobacteraceae > Hymenobacter > Hymenobacter algoricola. The sequence goes on from NZ_BAABDH010000109.1 coordinate 58,622, forward strand.
GATGGCGGCCCTGGGCAAGCGGGGGCAGCAGCTTCGCTATTATCTGAAGGCAATGACAATAAACCGGCAGCGTTTGGGGTTTCACCTGCGAAGGTTGGTAAAACGGGTAACTTTGTCGGCGTAACCCGCCGCCAACCCGCTTAGGCGGGCGCGCAGTTCTGGTAGCAGTGCCGCCCGCCCTATTTTCTCCCGGCGAGCGGCACTGCCGTAAAAATCAGCCCCCACATTCCTGTTCGGAAGGGCTGATATCTTTTCACCAATCCGATGCTTATGCTCTCAAAGCAACAGACTCTTCCCGTAGTTGCGGAAAAAGTTGCCATCATGCAGCCTTACTTCTTTCCGTATCTGGGCTATTTTGCTTTGATCAAGCACACTGACTTCTTCGTTTCCTTCGACCCCGTGCAGTATATCCGCAAGGGCTGGATGAACCGCAACCGGGTGCTCAAGCCCGGGGAAGGGTGGCAGTATATAACTGCCCCCGTGCAGGCGGCCGACCGGGACGCCCTGATCAAAGAGGTACAGGTAGTGGAGGGGGAAGCCTGGAAAATGCAGATTCTGCGGCAACTGGAGCACTACAAAAAGCGGGCACCGTATTATGCCGAGGTGACGGCGCTGCTGGAAAGCTGCTTCGCCAGCCCCGAGCTGAGCATCAGCCGCCTCAACACGTTTTACCTGCTGCAGGTGTGCCAGTACCTGGCCATTCCGTTCAGCTACGACATCTTCTCCGACCTGAACCTGACGCTGGGACCCGTTGCGGCGCCCGACGAGTGGGCCCTGCGCACCTCCCAGGCCCTGGGGGCCACCACCTACGTCAATGCACCCGGGGGCCGGGAGTTTTTTCACCCCGAAAAATACGCCAGCGAGGGCGTCAGCCTGCAGTTTCTCGACATCACGCTGGAGCCCTACAGCCAGCGCCGCCCCACCTTCGAGGCGGGCCTCTCCATCGTGGATGTGCTCATGTTCAATACACCCGAGCAGGTGTGCGCCATGCTCGACAACGTAGTGCTGGCGGGATGAAAAAGTATATCGGCGGATTTCTGGAGCTGGAACTGTTTCCGCAGCCCGGGCCCGGCTACCACGCCGGCGCGCTGGCCCTGAGCAATGCCCGCGCCTGCGTAAGCCACATCATCGGCCAGACCGGGATGAAGCGCATCTGGCTGCCCTACTACACCTGCAATGCCCTGCTTGAGCCCTTCGAGCAGGCCAATATCCCCTACCAGTTCTATGGCCTCACCCCGGAGCTGACGGCCGCCAACCTTCCCGCCGAGCTGGCCGCCGACGAGTACCTGCTGTACGTCAACTACTTCGGGCTCAACAACGAGTACGTCCGGCAGCTGGTGAGCCGCTACGGCAACCAACTGTTGGTCGATAATACCCAGGACTTTTTTGCCCGCGGCTACGCCCGGGGCTGGGGATTCAACTCCGCCCGCAAGTCCTTTGGCGTGCCCGACGGGGGCTACGTGTACGGGCCCGCCGCCCGGCTGGGCACCGCCGACGGCTACCCCGTCAATGCGGACTACCACGCGGGCTACCTGCTCGACCGGCTCCGGGGCGCGCAGCAGCAGGCCTACGCCGGCTTCGTGGCCTATGAGCATACGCTGACCAGCCAGCCGCTGCGCATCTCGGAGTTTTCGGCATCCTTGCTCTCACAGGTCGATTTTGCCGCCGTCATTGCCAAACGCCGCGCCAACTTCGAGTACTATCACGTCCGGTTGGGTAGCTCAAACACCTTGTCAATAAAGCTGACGCTGTCCGAGCTGCCGGCCGATACCGTCCCGTTTTGCTACCCGCTGCTGCCCGCTTCCGGGCGCGAGCTGGACCGCCGGCCGCTGTTTGCCCAAAACCTGTTTATTCCCACGCTGTGGCCCGACGTGCTCACCCGCCAGCCGACGGGCTACGCCTGGGAGCGGCGTCTGACGCAGGCCGTGCTGCCGCTGCCCGTTGATCATCGCTACGGTCCGGCCGAGCTGGACAAAGTAATAGCGGCGGTCCGCGCCCAACACTCCTAAGTACTTTCTATGGCTCCAGCATTGCACCTGCGCGAGATTGAGCGCGCCGACCTGCCGCGCATCAATCAGTGGCGCAACGACCCGGAAATCATCAGCCTGCTAGGCGCCAACTTCTTTTATATTGGTGCCGGCATCGACGAGAAATGGTTTGACAGCTACCTGGCCAACCGTGACAAAGCCGTCCGCCTGGCCATTGTCGACTCTGCCACGGATACGCACATCGGCAACGTGAACCTGACGGGCATCCACGCGGTGAACCGCTCGGCCGAATTCTCGATTTTCATCGGCGACAAAAGCTACTGGTCGGCCGGCTTCGGACCCGTGGCTACCCGGCAGATGCTGCACCACGGCTTTAATGACCTGAATCTGCACCGGATCTACCTGACCCTGCTGCAAAGCAACGAGCGGGCCCTGCGCATGTACCAGCGGCTGGGGTTCCGGCAGGAGGGGCACCAGCGCCAGGCCGTGTTCAAGGGCGGACACTACCACGACGTGCTGGAAATGGCCCTGCTGCGCGACGAGTATCAACCTCAATAACTGCTGATGGAGTCGTCGACAACCCCGCTGGTGAGCGTGCTGATGATTACTTACAATCACGGCCCTTACCTGGCGCAGGCGCTGGACAGCATTCTGGCGCAGGAGCGAAATTTCAGCCTGGAAATCGTGGTGGGCGAGGACTGCTCGCCCGATAACACCCGGGCCATCGTGCTCGACTACCAGCGGCGCTACCCGGCTACCATCCGCCCGCTGCTGCCCGAGCACAATATCGGGGCCATGAACAACCAGATTCAGGTGATGGAAGCCTGCCGGGGCCGCTACGTGGCGATTCTGGAGGGCGACGACTACTGGGTGGATCCGCACAAGCTGCAGCGGCAGGTCGACTACCTGGAGAGCCACCCGGCCGCCGCGCTGGTCTTTACCGACGCCGCGCTGGTGGACGAGCAGGGACAGATGCTGGAGGAAAACTTTGTGCCGGCCCAGTACCGCCACCACTTCACGCTCAGTGAGCTGCTGCAGGAGTACTGTCCGCCGGCGCTGACGGTGCTCTACCGCAACGTGGTGCCGACGATGCCGCCGGTATTCCGGCAGATAGCCAATGGCGACTACGCTCTGTTTGCCCTCATCGGGCAGCACGGCACGCTCGACTACCTGCCCGGCGTGACGGCCCACTACCGCAAGCACGGGGGCGGCGTGTGGTCGGCGCAAAACGAGGAGAAGCGGTTCCGGATGAACCTGGCAACCAAGCTGGCCATGCTGCACTACTTTGGCCCGCAGTACCGGCCCGATATCCTGCCGGCTGTCAACTGGTACTACACCCAAATCGGCCAGCTGCTGTGGCAGCAGAAGCGCTGGAAAGAGTTTCTGCTGCTCTACGCCCAGTTTGCCAGCCTGTCCGTTTCCACCACGAACCGGGAGCTGTCGGCTTTCACCTGGAAGCTGCTCACCGGCCGTTTGTCCAAGGCTTAACCTTTCTGAAGCTGCTCATGAACGGAGTTTCCATCCTGATCTGCACCTACAACGGGGCTGCCCGGCTGCCGGAGACGCTCCGGCACGTGGCCGCCCAGCAAGTGCCCGCCCACATTCCCTGGGAAGTGCTGGTGGTCAGCAACGCCTCCACCGACGACACCATCGCCGCCGCGCAGCGCCTGGGCCGGGAGCTGCTGCTGCCGGTGCCGCTGCGGGTGCTCGACGCGCCCCGGCCGGGCAAGGAAAATGCCCTGATCCAGGGGTTTGAAGCGGCGGCCTACGAATTTATGGCCGTGGTGGACGACGACAACTGGCTGGCTCCCGACTACGTGCGGCGCGCCTACGAAACCATGGCTGCCCACCCGGCCATAGGCATTCTGGGGGCGCAGGCCCAGGGCGCGTTTGAAGTGCCGCCGCCGGCCTGGTTTGCCGAGTTTCAGGCCGTGTATGCCGTCGGCCCGCAGAACGGTGGCACCAGTGGGCCGCTGCCCGCAACGGACGGCTACCTGTACGGCGCCTGCTCGGTGGTGCGGCGCTCCGGCTGGCAAAAGCTGCGGGCCCACGGCTTTGCATTTACCACCTCCGCCAAGCGCGGCAAGGTGCTGTCCGGGGCCGAGGATGTGGAGCTGGGCGACGCGCTGCGGCTGGCGGGCTATACGCTCTGGTACGATGCGCAACTGCAGTTTCGGCACTTCATGTTCAAGGAGCGCCTGACGTGGGAATACCTGCTGCGCATGGCCCGGGGCACGGCTTCCTCCCAGCTGACCAGCGTGGTGTACTACTTTGTTTTCCGCCACCCCAACCTGACGGAAGCCCGCTTCCGCCGTCTCTACGCCAAGCGGCTGCTTTGGCTGGCTTCGCAGATTGCCCGGCAGCCCGGCACGCTGGTAAATACCCTGCTGCGCCCCGACCAGGAAGAGCTGACCGGCAACTTTGAGATGCTGCGCCTGCTCTACAACCTTAAAATGTCGGTGGCCCAGCGGGAAGAGGCGGTGGTGGTGTTCCGCCACGTGCGGGCGCTACAGCAGCGCCTCGGCGAAAAAAGCACCTGATTTTACTGAATCTTCGATTCAGCCTGTGGAGAATGTGAACCCTCTAACCACTCTGCCGAATGAGTTACTTCATTGATCAGCAGCGCAAAAAGGCCGGCCGATGCCTTGACCGCTACCGCCTCAAGAATAAGTCGTTTACGCTTTTCTCCGATGACTGCTGGGGGGGGGAGGTATACAAACACTTCGACCACCCCTTCAATACTCCGTTCATTGGGCTGATGCTGGAGGCGCCCTGCTACATGAGGCTGGTGTCCGAGCCGAAACACTATCTGGCGCAGCCGCTGGTATTTCAGAAGCACTCGTTTTACCAGGGCATAGATGCGCTGCGGGCACGCTGGCACCATTATTTTCCGATTGCCACGCTGGGTAGCGACGTGGAAATACAGTTCCTGCACTATCATTCCGACGCCGAAGCCCAGGAAAAGTGGACGCGCCGGGTGCAGCGCATCAACTGGGGCAATATCTTCCTCAAGTTCGACGGCAGCAAAGCTGGCGCTACTCCCGAGCTGACCCAACAATTTGACCAGCTGCCCTTCCCCCGGCTCACCCTGCTGCGGGAGCCCCAACCCGAAATCCAGTCGGCGCTGGTGGTGCCGAGGTATGTCAACGATGGAATGTTGCAGTTTGAGCGGGCCCGGCCGCATTTCGACCTGCTTGGCTGGCTGAACCGGGGCGCTATGCACGGCAGCAGCCTTGTCCGCTTCTACAACCAGGTATTCTTTCCCAGCAGCAGCTAATTGCAGGCGGTTGCAACGCTTTGTCCGGAAACCCGGTATTTTTGCAGGTTCAACGCCCGGCGTGCTCCCGGTACGCCGGCCCCCGCTGCCTTTCCTTTGCTTATGCCCGACTCCTCAGCGCCGCTGGTTTCCGTAATCCTGCCCGTCTACAACGCCGGAGAATACCTGCGGCCGGCCATCGACAGCATCCTGAGCCAGACCCTGCAGGACTTTGAGCTTATCATCGTCGATGACTGCTCGCCCGACGGCAGCCTGGCCGTGGCCCGCACCTACGAAGCCGACCCGCGGGTGCGGGTGCTGGCCAACAAGCAGAACCGGGGCCGCTCCTTCACCGACAACTACGGGGCCGAGTTTGCCCGCGGCCGCTACATTGCCAAGATGGATGCCGACGACGTGGCCCGGCCCCAGCGCCTGCAGCGGCAGGTCGAGTTTCTGGAGCAAAACCCCACGGTGGGCCTCACCAGCAGCTTTATGCAGTGCTTCGGCGAGTCCGACATCGTGTATACCTACCCCGTGTCGGCCGACGCGGTGCGCTGCTTTATGCTCTTCAACATGCCGGTGGCCAACCCCACCGTGTTTTTCCGCCACGCCCTGCTCACCGAGCACGGCCTGCGCTACGACGACACCATCCTCGACACCTTCGGCGAAGACTACGAGTTCATTGCCCGGGCCGCGGAAGTCGTCGCCATCGTCAACCAGCCCGAGATTCTGCTCAACTACCGCACCCTGCCCCAGACGATAAAGGGCGACGTGCACGCCCGCCGCAACGCCAAGTCCAACCAGATCCGGGAGCGGCTGCTGCGGCGCTTCGGCATCCCGTTTACGGAGCGGGAGCTGCTGGTGCACAACACCATTTCCTACGTGCCCTTCACCCTGGGCAACATTACCCTGCCCGAGGTGCACGCCTGGCTCTGGAAAATAAAGGACTACAACGCGCAGACCGGCTACGCCGACCCGGCCGTGATGCTGGGCTGCGTGGCCGAGCGGTGGTTTCTGACCTGCTACCTGAACCCCGACAACGCCACCAACAGCTTCCGCGAATACCGCCGGCAGCCCCTGGCGGGCCACTACAAGCTCACGACGAAGCTGCAGGCGAAGTTCCTGCTGAAAAGCTACGTCCTGCGCCACCGGTAACCCCCTTCCTATCCGTATGGTCACTCCCGACTCCACTAAGAAAAAGATTCTGCTCCTCACGCCCCACCTCACCTTTGGCGGGGCCGAGCGGGTGTTTCACGACCACGGGGAGGCCTTCGCGCGCCGGGGCCACCAGGTGACCGAGTGCCTCTTCGACCAGAAGGTCATTGCCTTTCCCACCCAGAATGCGCTGGTATCGCTGGACGTGCCGGCCCGGCCCGGGGTGCCCGGCAAGCTGCGCACGTTCTGGGAGCGGGTGCGCCGCACCGGCCAGATCAAGAAGGCAACCAGCGCCCAGGTCTGCATCAGCCACCTGGAGGGCGCCGACTACCTCAACCTGCTCAGCAAAGGCCCGGAGCGCGTGATTCTGTGCATTCACAACTCCAAGCGCCACGACCCCAACATCCGGGGCGCCGTGGGCTGGCTGCGCCGCACCATCCTGATGCCCCAGCTCTACCAGCGGGCCGACAAGATTGTGTGCGTGAGCCGCGACCTGCGCCAGGAGCTGCTCGATACATTCGGGCTGCCCCCGGAAAAGGTGGTCACCATCAACAACTTCTTCGACGTGGAAGGCATTGCCCGCAAAAGCCGGGAGGCGCTGCCGCCGGCCGAGGAAGAGCTGTTTGCTACCCGGCCGGTGCTGCTGGCGTCGGGGCGGCTGGGGCCGGAGAAAAACCAGCTGGCGTTGCTGCCCGTGCTGGCCGAGCTGCACCGCCGCGGGCAAACCGCCACCCGGCTGGTGCTGCTCGGCGACGGGCCCGTGCGGCCCCAGCTGCTGGCCCGCTGCCGGGAGCTGGGCCTGCGCGCCTGGCAGGCCGAGGACGGCCAGCCCTTCGGCCCCGATTACGACGTGTATTTCCTGGGCTTCCAGACCAACCCCTTCCGCTACCTGGCCCGGGCCACGGTGTCGCTGCTGCCGTCCCTGACCGAGGGCTTCCCGATGGCGCTGTGCGAGTCGATGGCCTGCCGCGTGCCGGTGGCCTCGGCCGACTGCCCCACCGGCCCCCGCGAAATTCTGGCGCCCCAGACGCCGGCTAGCCAGTACGCCGCCGCGCCCGAGTGGGCCGAGTTTGGGCTGCTGCTGCCTATTTTGACGCCCGGCCCGGGGCTGCCGGCCGCGGTAAGCGTGTGGGCGGACTCGCTCAGCACCCTGCTTGCCGACCCCGAGCTGCGCCGCCGCTACGTGGCCAAAGCCCACGAGCGGGTGCAGGACTTTGCCCCCGACCGCATCATGCAGCAATGGGAGGCCGTGCTGTAGGCTGCGCGCCGCCTGTCGGCGTATAGGAAGCTTTCTACCTCCGAATAAAACCCAACATGCTCCAACCCACTCCTGCTACCGCGCCGCGCCCGACGGGCCAGACGGGCTCGGTTCGGCCGATGATAATCTACGTGTACAATAGCTACGACGACCCGCTGTTCCGGGGCATCCTGCTGCCGTTTATGAAGCACGCGGCCCTGGCCCAGCCCGACCTGCGCTTTCACCTGATAACGTACGAGCAGGAAGACTGGCCCCTGACGCCCGAGCAGCGCCGGCAGGTGCGCGCCGACCTGGCCCAGTACCGCACCGTGTGGTATCCGCTGACCTGGCACTCGGGCCGGTTCAAGCTGCTTAAGAAAGCCTACGACCTGGTGCTGGGCACGCTGCTGGTACTCAGGCTGCGCCTGACCACCGGCGCCGGCAGCATCGGGGCGCTGTGCACCATTGCCGGCTCCTTTGCCTTTCTGATGGCCAAGCTCATGGGCCTGCGCTACTACGGCTTCTGGTACGAGCCCCACAGCGAGTTTATGCGCGACTTCAACATCTGGCCCACCTCGGGGCTGGCTTTCCGCGGCCTGCACTACATGGAGGGCCTCTCGGGCCGGCACGCCGACGTGCTGACCACCGGCACCGTGCACATGATGCGCCGCCTGGAAGAGTGGGGCAGCAAGGCCAAAGTGTTTAAGCTGCCCAGCTGCGTCGATGAGAACAAGATCTACTTCCGCCCCGAGGGCCGGCAGCGGGTGCGGGCCACGCTGCCCATTCAGGCCGAGACGCGCGTGATTCTGTACCTGGGCAAGTTCGGCGGCATCTACTACGACCGGGAAATTGCTACTATGTTCCGCACCCTGCACGAGCTGGACCCGGCCCTGTTTTTCCTGATCGTGTCGCCGGATCCCGCGTCCCACATTGCGGGACTGATGCAGGAAGAGGGCGTGCCGGCCACCCACTACGCCGTTACGCGCAGCCCCTACAGCGAGGTGCAGGACTATATTTCGGCGGCCGACTTCGGGGTGGTGGCCATTCCGGCGCTGTCGGCCCAGCAGTTTCGCTCGCCCATCAAAGTAGGGGAGTACCTGTGCTGCGGGCTGCCGTACCTGGTGTGTCGGGGCATTTCGGAAGATGACGCCGTGGCCGAGCAGAAGCGTGTGGGCGTGGTGGTAAAAGACTTCTCGGCGCCGGAAATCCGGGCTGCCTACCCCCAGATTGAGCAGTACCTGCACGAGGACAAAGATGAGCAGCGCCGCCGCTGCCGGGCCGCCGGCATCGAGTACCGCGGCGTGAGCCAGTACCTGAGCACCGCCGAGGCTATCTTTGCCACCGTATAACCAACTCGTTGGGCTGGGCGCCTGCCCTGCAACCTTCCTCTGCCGAGTTGTCGGAAAATGAGGCTACTATTAATGAACGCTGTAGCAGGAACCCGTAATTTTGGCCCCAGGCCGTGCCGGCTTCCTACTGCGATTTTTGCTACTACTGTGACCAACTCCGCTGAGCGCCCGTTTATGTCCATCGTCAGTCCCGTGTACCGGGCCGACACCATGCTGGATGAGTTAGTCGCCCGCATTGTGGCCAGCGTGGCCCCGATTACGGATAGCTTCGAAATTATTCTTGTGGATGACCGCAGCCCGGATAATTCCTGGGCCGGGATTCAGAAGCAGGTGAGCCTCGACTCCCGGGTGAAAGGCCTGCGTCTGAGCCGCAACTTCGGGCAGCACCGCGCCATCACCGCCGGCCTCGACCATAGCCGGGGAGAGTGGGTAGTCGTCATGGACTGCGACTTGCAGGACCGCCCCGAGGAAATACCCGCTTTGCTGGCCAAGGCGCAGGAAGGGTCTGACATGGTGCTGGCCCGCCGCTTCCAGCGGCAGGACACCTTTTTTAAACGCCTGTTCTCGCAGCTCTTCTACGGTACCCTGGGCTACCTCACCGGCTCGCGGCAGGACAGCGCCATTGCCAATTTCGGCATTTACCACCGCAAGGTTATTGACGCCATCTGCGCGATGCGCGAGAGTGCGCGCTACTTCCCCACCATGGCCCGCTGGGTGGGCTTTCGGGTGAACACCCTCAACGTGGAGCACGCCGAGCGGGCCGAAGGCACCAGCAGCTACAACTTCAAGCGCCTCGTCAACCTCGCGCTGGACATTATCCTGGCCTATTCCGACAAGCCCCTGCGCCTGACGGTTAAAGCGGGACTGGTGATTTCGGCTACGGCGTTTCTGGGTGCCATCTACATGCTGGTCCGCGCCATTGAAGGCAAAATCCAGGTGCTGGGCTATGCCAGCCTCATTGTATCCATCTGGTTTTTCTCGGGGCTCATTATCTTGATTATGGGCGTCATTGGCCTATACTTGGGCAAGACCTTCGAAGGCGTCAAAAACCGTCCTATCTACGTCGTCGACGAGCTTATTGGGCCCGACACCACCCCGGTCACCGTATGAAGCAGGCTTTAGAACGACTCAGTTGGGATAGTGACTTTCTGGGCTACCCCGTTGCCCGGATACAGCCCGCTGCTACTGACGAAGGCACGGTGCAGGCGCTGGTGAGCGAGGCCCGGGCACACGGCTACCGGCTGCTGTACTGGTCCACAGACCCCACCGATGCCCAGGCTGCAGCTACGGCCCAGTACCTGGGCGCGCGCCTGGCCGACCAGAAAGTCACGTTTGCTATGGCCGTTCCGGCTGCATCGTCGTACTTACCCGCCGGGGTGGAGCCCACCACGGAACTGACGCCGAAGCTGGAGTCGCTGGCCCGGCAGGCCGGGCACCAGTCGCGCTACCAGACCGACCCCAACTTTGCGCCCGACGTCTACGAGCATCTTTACGACCTCTGGATTGCCAACTCCGTGCAAGGCACGCTGGCCCGGGAAGTTCTCGTGTTTCGGGCGGAGCCCGGCGCGGAGGAAGCCGGCCTGATAACGCTGGGAATCAAAAAGGGGCGGGTCGACATCGGGCTGCTGGCCGTGGATGAGCAGGTGCGCGGGCAAACCATTGGGGCCAAGCTTGTAGAGGCCGCCCGCCAGCGCACCCGGGCCTGGGGCTACGATACGCTGCAGGTCGTCACCCAGCTCACCAACGTGGGCGCCTGTCGTTTCTACGAGCGGTGCGGCTTCACCATCAACCAGCTGGAGTACATCTACCACGTGTGGCTGGAGTAAGGCGGCGGCTGACCAGTGCCGGCCCGGACCTGGGCGGTAATCTGGAACCGGGTTCATTTAATTAGTGTCTCACCACGTACCTTTGTGCTCTAACCCTGAGCTATGCATTCCACCAATATCCCTTTCAACAAACCCTACCTCTCCGGCAACGAAACCCGTTATATTGAGGAAGCGGTTCTGTCTGGCAAGATTTCCGGCGACGGTATGTTTACCAAGCGCTGCCACCAGTTTTTTGAGCAGCAGCTGGGCTTCCAGAAAGTGTTGCTCACGACCTCCTGCACCGATGCGCTGGAAATGGCGGCCCTGCTGCTCGATATCCAGCCCGGCGACGAGGTGATTATGCCCGCCTACACGTTCGTCTCGACGCCCAACGCCTTCGTGCTGCGTGGGGCCCACATCGTGTTTGCCGACAGCACCGCCGAGAATCCGAACATGGACCCGGCCCAGATTGAGGCCCTGATCACGCCCCGCACCCGGGCCATCGTACCCGTGCACTACGCCGGCATTGCCTGCGACATGGACCCGATTATGGCTGTTGCGGAGCGCCATGGGCTGTTTGTAGTGGAAGATGCGGCCCAGGCCATCGACAGCTTCTACAAAGGCCGGGCGCTGGGGACCATCGGGCATCTGGCGGCTTTCTCCTTCCACGAAACCAAGAACATCATTTCCGGGGAAGGCGGCATGCTGGCCATCAACGACGCGCGCTTTGCCGGCCGGGCCGAAATCATCCGCGAAAAAGGCACTAACCGTTCCTCCTTCTTCCGCGGGGAAGTAGACAAGTACGGCTGGGTGGATCAGGGCTCATCGTTCCTGCCATCGGACATCATTGCCGCCTTTCTGTGGGCCCAGCTGGAGAACATGCAGGACATTCAGGCCAAGCGGAAGGCGCTCTGGCAGCACTATTACGACGCTTTGGCCCCGCTGGCCGAGTTGGGCGTGCAGCTGCCGCAGGTGCCCGACTATGCCACCAACAACGGGCACATGTTCTACGTGGCGTGCCGCAGCCTCGACGAGCGGACCCGGCTTATCGAGCAGCTCAAAGGCCAGGCTATCAACCCGGTATTCCACTACCTGTCGCTGCACACCAGCCCGTTCTACGCCGAAAAGCACGACGGCCGGGCGCTGCCGTGGTCAGACCACTACACCGACTGCCTGATCCGGCTGCCGCTGTACTACGAGCTGAGCGAAGAGCAGCAAAATCGGGTTATCAAAGCCATTCTGGAATTCTACGCCCACTAATCGGCTTAGGCTCTCCCTTTGCTTTTCCTGCCCGCCTGACTGTCAATACCGTGCTTACTACTACCGAAATGGCGGCTCCGCCACGCCCCACGCATCGCCTGGCTCCGTACGTGTTGCCAACGCTGCTGCTGGGCGGCCTGGCGTTGCGGCTGTTGTTTATGGCGGTGGGAGCTGCCTTCTACTACAAAGCCAACAGCCCGTTCAGCAACAACGACACGTATTCGTTTACGCAAAGCTTTATGAACCTGTGGCAGCACGGCCACTACAGCTTTAATCCGCTGAATCCTGAGGCGGCCTTTGGCCGTCTGCCCGGCTTTCCGTTTTTCTGGGGTGGGCACTATCTGCTTTTTGGCGAGAAGTACGTGTTTCAGGCCGTGGCTTTTACCCAATGCCTGCTCGATACGGTGGCCATCTACCTGGTGTACGCTACTGCCCGGGCCCTGACGCAAGACGTGCGGGCCGGCTGGGTTTCCGGCCTGCTGTATGCCGGCTACCCGTTTGTTATCGTCTGGCTGACGATGTCGGGCTCCGAGGCGCTGGCCACGTTCCTGACCATCGTGGTGTTCTGGTGGCTGGCCACGCGGCCGGCTACCGGCCGCAATGCCCTGATTGCGGGCCTGCTGGTAGCCGTGGCCCTGATGGTACGCGAGTACCTGGGCGTGCTGCTGCTGCCGGTGGCCTTCTGGGTTTTCTCGGCCAAGGGCATCAGCCTGCCTTTTGTTCGCCTTGGCACGCTGGCTGCGCTGGGCTTTCTGGTGGTGTATATCAGCTGGCCTATCCGCAACTACGTTTTCCAGCACCGGCTGGTGCTGCTCAAGACGGCTACCGCCGGCTACGACCGGTACGCGGAAGACGTCAACTCGGCCCGGCAGTGGGTGTATGGCTGGAGTAGTGATTCCGACCCTTACCTCGATGGTATTGCCGGCAAGGCTCCGCTGCCCGAGTTTCCAGCCGAGGTATTTGCCACACCCGCCGAGGCCGCACGGGCGCAACAGCTGATCCGGCAGGCCCGGCAGTGCGGCACGGGCTTTCACTCCTGGCGCTACAACCAGCGCTACGAGCAGCCCACCAACTGCAATGCCGAACTGGCGGCTGGCTTCGAGGCCCTCAATGCTTCCTACAAGCAGCGCTATCCGTTGTCGTACTGGACGCGCGTACCGTTTGCCAACCTGAAGCGGGCCGTCTTCAAGAGTCAGCTAAAGCAGGATGCTGGGGGCGGCAGTAAGGTGGTCACGATTCTGTTTGGTTACCGGAGTCTGCTTATTCTGCTGAGCCTGGCCGGGGCCTGGTTGCTGCGCCGTCGCCGCCCTACCTGGCCGGTAGTATTCTTCTTCACGTTTATGTACCTGTTTTTGTGCTTTGGCATCCGGCACCTCGAAATGCGCTATCTGCTCCAGGCCGACGCGGCGCTGCTGTGCTTGGCGGGCGCCCCGCTGATGTGGCTGTTTGACCGGCTCGCAGCGCAGTTTCGAACAGTTTCGGCCAACTAAACGGCCAGGCCGTTTATGTCGTCCAACTAAACGTATGACTTCCAGCGGTACCCTGCCGCGGGCCAGCTACCCGGCGGCCACGAGAGTCGATTTATCCGGGGCCTGCCCTGCCAACTAAGATTTTGGTCAAATGCTCACTTCCAAGAAAGTTGCCATTCTTCAATCAAACTACATTCCCTGGAAGGGTTTTTTTGATATGGTCAATATGGTTGATGAATTTATCCTATACGATGATGTACAGTACACGATTAGTGACTGGCGCAACCGCAATAAAATAAAAACTCCTGCCGGTACTGCCTGGCTGATTATTCCGATTCGTCACGACTCCCACGACCAGAAAATCAACGAAAGCGTGGTTTCGATGAACAACTGGGCGCTGAAGCACTGGCGCACCATTTCTCAGACCTATGCCAAGGCGCCGTTTTTTAAGTTGTATAAAGATGAGCTAGAAGCGGTATATATGACTTTGGGCACCGATCATCTGAGCCTGATTAATTACGCTTTCATTCAGTTTGTGTGCAGGCAGCTGAACATCACCACGAAAATATCGTGGTCGTCCGATTATGTCTTAGGTCCCGGCAAAACGGAGCGCCTGGTACAGCTCGTGCAGGACGCTGGCGGCAGCGAATACCTGTCCGGGCCGGCGGCCCAGAATTACTTGCTGCCTTCCTTGTTCGAGGAGGCCTCGCTCAAACTCACCTGGATGGACTACAGCGACTACCCCGAGTACAAGCAGCTGGGGCCCGCACCCTTCGAGCACGGCGTCACCATTCTGGATCTGCTCTTCAATACGGGTCCGGAAGCCCCGGCCTATATGAAATCATTCGCCTCCCAAACCAAGCAGGCCTGATGCAGCCGGCCCCCGAGTACTCCGTAGTCATCCCCACCTACCGTGGGCAGGATACGCTGCGGCCGCTGGTAGAGCAGCTGCAGCAGTTCTTCTCCGCCGCCGCGTTGCGCTACGAGATTATTCTGGTCAATGACTGCGGGCCTGACCGCTCCTGGCAGGTGATGCAGGAACTGCAGCAGGAACAGGGAGCCGACGTGGTAAAGATTGTGAAGCTGGCGCGCAACTTTGGGCAGCACAACGCGCTGATCTGCGGGTTTGCGCACGCGCAGGGGGAGTTTATCATCACCATGGACGAAGATCTGCAGCATAGCCCCGCCGACATTGCCCACCTCATTGCGGCGCAGGCTACCGGCGATTTTGATGTAGTGTACGGCAAATATGCCGCGCTGCAGCATTCGGGGTTTCGCAATATCACTTCCCAGGCGCTCAAGCAGCTGCTGCGGGCCAGTATTCCCGATCTGCACCCGGACTACACCGCCTTCCGGCTGATCAAGGCCGGCATTGCCCGGCATTGCCTGACGATGAGCAACTCCTACACCTTCCTGGATGGCTACCTGACCTGGATTACCAATAACGTCGGCAGCGTCACGGTGTCGCACCAGGAGCGGGCCGCGGGGGAGAGCTCCTACACCGTGCGGAAGTTGATCGAGCACTCCATTAATATCTTCGTCACCTTTTCCGACTTACCCGTACGCCTGTTTTCAATCACGGCGGTAGTTATTTTCTTCCTCACGTCGTGCTACGCTCTGTACATTTTAGGGCGTAAGCTTATCTTCGACGACCTCAGCTCCGGCTTTCCCACCCTGGCAATCTTGCTCGGGTTTGGGGTCGGCCTGGTTTTGCTGGGCCTGGGAATCCTGGGCGAGTATATCCACCGGATTAACCTGAAAACCACCCGGCGCCCGGTATTTGTGGAAGCTGAGGTAAAACACCGCTAACGGAGGTTGTATGAATAGCCACATCAAGCCCCAGCGGGTTGCCATTATCGGTTCGGGAGCCCTGGGCCAGCAGATAGCGCAGCACCTGAAGCAGAGTGCCGGCTGGCTGGCGGTGGGCTTCTTCGACGACTTTGCGCCCGCTGGCACAGTCACCCCCCACGGACCGGTACTCGGAACCGTACCGGATGTTCGGGAGTCGTTCCGGCAGGGGCACTTCGATTCCTTGCTGATGGGCATCGGCTACAATCATCTGGCGGCCCGCCAGCAGCTGTTCGAGCAGCTCGCCGGCCAGGTGCCGTTTGCCTGCTTCGTGCATCCGGCCGCCTACGTCGATGCCAGCGCCTCCGTGGCTCCCGGCTGCTTTGTGTCACCGGGCTGCATTCTGGACCTGAACGTCCGGGTCGGCCCCAATACCTTCCTCTACCCGGGCTGCATCCTGGCCCACGATACCACGCTGGCGGGGCATTCTTTTCTGGCGCCCGCCGTACGGCTGGCAGGGCACGTCTTGGTGGAGCCGCGGTGCTTTCTGGGCATCGGCACCACCATTATTGACAATAGCCGCATTGGCCCCGACGTCCGGACGGGAGCCGGCACTACCGTCGTCCGGGATTTGACGCAGCCGGGACTCTACGTCGGCACGCCGGCCAAAATGCTAAGAGCTTCCTGAGCAGGCAATAGCCGGGCCGCGGCAAATCGGGGCCGTAAGTCGGGTGTTTTCTTTCGGCCGGAGCAGGAGCTGATCTGCCGGGCTACTTGCCCGTTTGCCGCTCGGTCGGAGCTGGGCCCAGTCCCGCCGGAGCCACCACGGAGCAGGCCTGGTAAAATCGTTGCGGGGGAGTATCAGCGGTACTTTGGGTCAGCAGGGGACCAACCGGGCAAAAAGTTGGGGCGGAACCCTGAATCGTGTTCAGATACCGGGTGAAGAAAGAGCCAAAGCCATCCGGAAACAGCCAGATGACATCCCGCCGGTTGGCCATGACCTGCATCGCCTGTCGGAAGGAAGTGGTGCCCCCCAGGGAATGCATCACCTGCAGCTGCGAAGCATCGTGGGCCGTCCAGCCATTGAGCAGGAGCATGGGGCCCGCATGGAGATCGTAGTTGCGGAAAGGAGAAAGCGACCTGACATCCGGCGACACCATCACCAGGGGCCGGCGGCCAACGTACGTCGCTATCTGGGCTATGTAGTGTTCACACTTCTGCTGCTCAACATAGTGGCGGCGGGCCCGCAGAACATTCTTCAGAACTACGGCCCCCAGCAAACAAACACCCAGCAGCGCGGTGCCCAGCCAGGCAATCCGGCTCCGGAAAGGCCAAACGGTGAGCTGGGGTATCACATATGCGCTCATCGCTGCGGTGAATAGCCCAAGCAATGGTGTTGCCACGCGGGCGGGCAGTTGCAGCACAATTCCCAAACCAATCATCAGCCCGGCCATGTACAGCAGGTACAGGCCCGCCCAGACCAGAGCAGCTCTTTGCTGCTGCCGGGCCAAGACCCACAGCAGCAAAGCGTTCAGGAAGACAACGAAGAAATAGTCGCCGGCCAATCGGCCAAATAGGGATATGCTTTTGGGTACCAGAACATTGTGCACGGAGTGAGCCAATGACATCGTCCCCGTGCGCTCAAAAAAGCCTTTGTTGACCAGGGTCGTATCACTAAGCCCCCACCAGTTGTCCAACGATTCCAGGGCCATGGAGTCGTTGGCCGTGCGCGGCTGCATGGAGTAGAGATTGTAGTCCTTGTGATTGGCCTTCAGAATATCAATCTGCTGATAGCTGCTGTCGTTGGTCGTGCGGCGGAGCATCTGCCAGGTGGAGGCGCCCACCAGCAAGCTGCCGAATAAGGCCAGAGTGACCAGCCCCGAGCGCCAGGGAGCTATCCAGAAAACGACCGGTACCACGGCTGCCATACCCAAAAAAGCTCCGCTGGGCCGAACGGACCAGGCCAGCAGCATCAGAAAGCTGCCCGCTACCCACCACCAGCCGAACGCAGGGCGGGCACGCAGGCGTTGCAGGCTGTAAAGTACCGTAGCCCCGCTCAGCAGGATCGGGATGCGCGTAAAGTTCATGCGTAGCACGCTAGACAGGCCGGTAGCCACAAAAAACAGCACCAGTATCAGCACCCGCGTCCGCGTCGACCAGGCGGCAGTTGCCTTATCGAGGACGCTAAACAGCAGGCAGAACGAAACCAGCAGCAGTGAGTACAGCAGCAGCCCATACCAGGGCAGGGCCGGAAGGGCCTGATAAAGTGCCGCCAGCAGGGCCGACAGGCCATGGAAATACAGGTGCAGGTTGTCTACCGGCTGCAGCGTGCCCACGCCGCGCAGCAGAAAAACGATGAAGATGTCGTCGTTGGTTTCGAAGTAGGCCCCCAGAAAAAGGATGGTCGCCGCCAACAGGAAAGCAGGTAGCAGGCAGCGGCGGCTGAAAGCAGTGGTGAACCAAGAAGTCATTGCGGGTAAGTTGGCGGCGGAGCGAAGCGGAAAGCCCAGTTTCCGGCAGCGGCAAGATAGGGTGAACCGAGGAGAGAGGACCCGTCTTAAGGAGCTACCGCGGCGGCCGGGCACACCCGGTGTAGTTGGGGGAAGTCAGCCTGGGCGGCATCCGGAAAGGTCGGGGCAATCGGGCAGAAAGCGGGGGCCTGCTGGCTGAATGCACTCAGGTAACGCGTGAAAAAGGAGCTGAAACCCCGCGGAAAAGCCCACACAACATCAGCGCGGCGGGCCAGCGCATTCATGGCCTGGTGGTAGGTCACATCGCCGACCAGCGCGCGCAGCACGGCCCGCTGCGAGGGGTCATTAGCCGTCCAGCCGTTGAGCATATACACCAGGCCCCCGCCGAGGTCGTAGTTTTTCAGCGGCGACAGGGAGCGGAACGAGTTGTAGAGCGAAGCTACCACCAGGGGCTGCCGGCCCACCTGGGCGCGGAGCTGGGCCAGGTACTGCTCATTCTCCCGCTTTTCCTGCCCGTGGCGGTAGCTGCGGGCGGCCGTTTTGCCCGCGTAGGTCAGCGTCAGCAGGAGTGCCAGACCGAGCCCGGCAAGCTGGAAGGACCGGGGAAGGCTGTAGACGGCCGACGGGGTCAGACGCGGAAAGATGTAGCAGAAGTTGACCAGCGTATACAGCGTCAGGGCCGGGGATGCCACGCGCGGGGGAAGTTGCATTCCAATGCCCAGCGCCAGCAATAGCCCCCCGATAAAGGCCGAATACAACAGCCACCACCAGGCAAGTCGCCGCTCAGGACCGGGGCAGGCCCGAAACAACGCCCAGATCAGCAGGGCGTTGAGCACGAGGTACAGGAAATAGTCACTGGCCAGGCGCCCCAGCAGCGACGCGGCCTTGGGCGGCACCACCTTACGGGCCCAGAAGTTCAGATCGATGCGGGTAGCCCGCGCATAAAAGGCGCGGTTGACCAGCGTGGTGTCCCCGATTCCCCACCAAGGCTGCACCGACTCGAATGCCACCGCATCGTGGGGCTGAGTGGGGTGGAACGTATACATTTGGTAGTCGTTGATCCTCGCCCGAATGTCGTGCAGGTGCTCGTAAGCGCTCTGCGAGGAGTCGACAGCCGCCCCTAAGCTCAGCGAGGCGCCCACCAGCACGGCAGCGTACCAGCCCAGCACCAGCACGGCGCGGCGGCGTTGGGCCCGCCCCACCAGAAATACCGCCGGAGCCGTTACCAGCAGGCCCACGAAGGCCCCGTTGGAGCGCACGGCCCAGCCCAGCAGCAGCAGGCCCGTGCCGAGCAGCACCCATCCCAGGCGCAACCGGTCCAGTCGGAGTAGGTGCAACGTGTAGAGCACGGTGGCGCCGGCCAGCAGGATGGGGGGACGCGTGAAGTTCATCCGCATCACGTGCTCGGCGTACGTGAGGAAAAAGAAGAAGCACAGCACCCCAATTCGGCGGCTGTTGGACAAGCGAGCCAGGTAAGGGTCGAGAGCTTTGAACACCAGAATGGCCGAGGCCGTGAGCAGCGAGTACAGCAGCAGCCCGTACCAGGGCACGGTGGGCTGCAGGCTGTAGAGCTTGGCTAGCAGGGGGGCCAGCCCGTGGAAGTACAGGTGCATGTTGCTGGCTGGAGCCAGCATGCCCGTGCCGCGCAGCAGGAAAATGAGGACCAGGTCATCGTTGGTCTCAAAGTAGCACCCCAGCAGCAGGCCGGTGCAGAGCGTGAGCACCAAGGGTAAAACAACCGTTCGGAAGGAGGAAGTCTGGAGAAGCTGTTTTACCACGGAACGGAAAAGGATTAGAAAGAAAAATGCCGGCCCAGTCCTACACCCGGGCCGGAGTGCGTAGCGTGGCAAGGCTGGTCGGGCGCCGCTTAACAGCTTGCTTGATTTTGGCCTGGATGATGTAGAGTCCGGCGGCGTAGAAGGGCATCAACGGAATCTTATAGCGTACCAGCGTCCCAAAGTTACCCGACGACATGCCGACGGCGATGGCAAATACCAGCGAAAATACGAAGCACAGCAGCAGCACGGGCGTGGAGGAAATCAGGGCCAGCACGCGGCGCGGCCCCGCCTGGTAGATAATCCGGGCCGTCACGAACAGAAAGATCATGGCCTCCAGCGAGGAAAGCAGGGTAATAGCGTTGCGGGCTTCCCAGGGAAAAGGCCGGAACAAGGCCACCACAATAGCCTGGGGCGCAATCTTGGCAATGCTGCCCAGGCTGCCATCGGCCGCGGCGAGCTGGTAGCCCGACCCTTCAGTGCCGCTGGCGGCGTAGATGTTCTTGGCGGTTTTCTGGCTTTCCTCCCCAATCGTGTCCAGATCGGTTAAGCTGCTGATGGCAAGAAAACCGATGACGGCGCCGACAATAATCAGCACGGGCTTGGCCAGCAGCCGCAGGGTCTTGTTGCGGATCTTGCTGCTGTTCTCGTTGAAAAGCCAGACCAGCGTCGGCGGCAGGAAACACAGCAGAATATACGCCTTCACGTGATACAGCGCGTAGCTGAAGAAGGCCCCCAGAATCAGCCCCCGGATAATGCTGCGGTGCCGCACGCCCACGGCGTGAAAGGAGTAGAAAACCCAGCCCAGCGCGCCAATGCAGATGGAGTCCTTCATCAGCCCGGAGCCCCAGAAGAACACCGAGGGAATGTAGAAGCAGGCAATGCCCAGCTCTTTGTACACCAGGGGCTGGATCCGCACAAACGTCATGTACATGGCCCAGATGCCACTGAAGCTGAGCAGGGCAAAAAACAGCCCGACCACGGTGTAGGTATGAAAGCAGAGCAAGCCAAAAAAGGCACCCAGGCGCACTACCACAAACTCGCCGCCCGCCCGGTACCAGGGCATCTGAATGGCGTACTTGTAGGTCAGCGGCTCGTACACCCCGTCGGAGGTCATCAGGTGCCACCAGATGGTGGGCGACTCCTCGAAGGCGCGCCCGAAGATCTTGACGTGGTTGAAATAGTTGAGCGTGTCGCCGTAGCCGTAGTAAAACTGGTAGACGACACCCAGGGCAATGGCCCCCAGAAATTTGAGGCTGAGACCCGGAATGAAGAATTTGCGCGTGAAGCCATTCGTAACCCGCGGCCGGATGGCAAAGGCAATACCGTACAGCAGCAGCAGGTAGATTGGGGTCAGGAATAAGTCCTTGATTTCCATGGAGTCGGCGCCTGAGGCCTGCTACTTCTTGTTCTTCTTCAGATACGCTTTGGCTTCCCGGTAGTACTCTGATTTCTTGTCGGCCGTTTCCTGCACCACCGTGTAGTAGCGGGCGGCGCTTTTGGCGTCCTTCTCCTTGTCGGCAATCCGGGCCAGATTGAAATAGGAGTACACGTAGAAGCCCCCGGTGGTTTCGTCCGTGCTTTCGGCAAACACAATGCTGCGCAGGTAGTAGTCTTTGGCCTTCGCGTAGTCCTTGTACTTATACTGCATCAGCCAGCCCATAAAATACGTGGCGTAGCGGCCACTGATAGCTTCGTAGCCGGGCATGCCGCGGTTGAGCTTTTCCAGAATGTCGCGGCTGGTGCGCTCAGCTTCCGGAAACAGCCCTTCGTTGAAGCACAACAGGGCGTAGAAGCGCTGAAAATAGCCGTTATCCGGGTACGTGGTAGCCATGTACCGGGCCACGGGCATGGCGGCCGCAGGATTATTCTCCTCGTTGTTCAAAATCCGCATCAGGAAGAACTTAGCTTCCATACCGGTATAGAACCCGTTGTCGGCCACGTTCTTGAGCTGCTGCAGGCCCAGCTGCTTGTTGCCCTTCGGGAAAAACAGCATCACCGGCCGTAGCAGCGGGTAGTTGTTGGCAATCCAGACCTGGTAGTAGTTGAACAAAGCCTGCCCAAAGAGGAACTCGGGGCTCAGGCCGTTGGCCTCCTTGCTTTTATCCAGGTAGTCGAGGGCCCGCTTGCTGCTCACGGTAGCTTTGCGCCAGTCGCGGCGCTCCGCGTGCAGGCGGGCATCGAAGCCGTAGGCGGCGGAGAGGAAAAAGCAGGCTTCGTAGTTCTTGTTATCGGCTTCGTAGAGCCGCTCCCCGTACGTGACGGCCGTATCCATGTAGGCGAAGAAGATCTTGTCGTACATCTTCGTCTGCACGTTGGTCGGCGCAATCTTCCACCAGGTGCTCAGGCCCAGCAGAAAGTAGGGCATGGGGTGGGTGGGGTAGCGCCGGCGCAGGGAGCGGAACTGCCGCTCCGCCTTGTCATACTTGAAGTTGTACAAATTCTGTACGGCCCCATCCAGCTCGGTCTGGATATCCTTGTCCAGCAGCAGCCAGCCCTTGGTATCTACCGCGTTAGGCGCAATATCCACGTTTTCGAGGTCGATGTTGCGGACGGGAGCAGTTTTGCGGGCCGTATCGGGCTGTTGTGCCCACCCCAACAAGGGCAGAAGGGCAAGCAACAGGACAAAACAGAGTTTTCGGATCATATGAGCATCTGATTGCGGCTAGATTGGCAGCGGCAGCTGCGCAAAGGCCACCCAACGGGAAAGCTAAAGTATGGCTTTTATCCTAGATTTGGACGAATAACCGCGTTAATATGAAGCTTCTGCACTCTCTGTGCCACGTAGCGGCACCCGCCGGCAACGAGGCCCCACTCACTGAATATTTGCTAAACTACATACGGCAGAACCAGGCCACTTGGCTGAGTCAGCCGCGGGTGTTAAGCGGGAGTCAGTTTCAGGATTGTATTATTCTGGTTTTTGGCCAGCCCCGCACCGCTGTATTCGCTCACATCGATAGTATTGGGTTTACGGTACGCTACGGGCGGCAGCTGGTGCGCATCGGCGGCCCCCGCGCCGAAGCCGGTTACCGGCTCGTGGGCGAAGACTCGCAGGGGGCAATCGACTGCACGCTGACTGTTGACGAGGAAACGGGGGAACTGGGCTATGAGTTCACCCGCGACATTGACCGGGGTACGGAGCTCACCTTCCGCTGCGACTTTCGCGAAACCGAGACGACCGTGCAGTCCTGCTACCTCGACAACCGGCTGGGGGTGTGGAACGCGCTGCGCGTGGCCGAAACCCTGGAAAATGGCATTATCGCCTTTAGCTGCTGGGAAGAGCACGGCGGCGGCTCAGTGGCCTACCTGGCCAAATACATTTACGAGCAGTACGGGGTGCGCCAGGCCCTGATTTCGGACATCACCTGGGTCACGGAAGGCGTCCATGCCGGGGCCGGCGTCGCCATCTCCCTGCGCGACTCCCTGATTCCGCGCCGCGCCTACGTGGACCGGATCCGCCGCCTGGCTCGTGAGGCCGGTATTGCCCACCAGCTGGAAGTGGAAGGCAGCGGCGGCTCCGATGCCAAGGAGCTGCAGCACGGCGCCCAGCCCTGGGACTGGTGCTTTATCGGGGCCCCCGAAGACCACGTGCACTCCCCCAACGAGCTAGTGGACAAGCGCGACATTGCCAGCATGCTGGCCTTGTACCAGGTGCTGCTGCGCGAACTTTAAAAGATAAAACAGTAACTGAACCAGCGTGAAACGCAGTCAAACTGTGTGTTGCACTGCTGCTCAAAAGAGGGCCAAAAGCTTACGCGCTGTGGTCTCGGAACACCCTATAGTTTGTACCCATGCTGAAGAAAATTGTTGAGGATGAAAAAAATAGCAGCCGTATTCCCACCAAGCTACAAGCCCTGATTGCCAGTGTCGGTACGGGCCTCTTCTTTTGGGGATATTATATAGGTCTTGTAAATATTAAGAAAATACCGGTTGACGTGCCATTTCACGTAAAAATGGTCTGTGACGCTTGTAGCAGTGGTAAAAGTGTCCCCCCTAACTTTGGATTTTATGCTCCTTTATATATCATCTCCCTTTTCAACTGCAATTATATAAACCTGCTCGCAGTAGCTCTTTTTGTTTTGGGCTTCTGGTGGGGCGTCACAGTCTATGTCTCGGCACGCTCAGTTGAACTATTACTGCCCGATTCAACGCTGCCCGGGCAACAGACCAGGTTTCTTGTCTTGCTTGTGGCAGTGCTGTCGTGCTTTATATTTCCCCTGCCGGCTGGTTCTACCAATTATGGTCTCGGACTGCTACCACCTAACGTCTACCATAATTCGACAATCGTTGGCTCGTGGCCCTTCATCATTGTTATTTTTATAGTAGCCGTAAAACGTCTGCGTGCAGCAACAGAAGTAAACTGGCGCATGGATATATTGCTGGCCTTGTTGCTTGTAGGAAGTGCTGTTTTCAAGCCCAGTTATGCTTTTGCGTTTGTGCCAGCTTACGGGCTGCTTTATGCTCTGCAGGTGCGGTTCAGATTTAAAGCATTAGTACGTTTGGCCGTGCCGCTGCTGCCGGTAGTGCTGCTCATTATTGGGCAGGTGCTCTGGAGCCTGGCACACCAAGAAGTGATGCTTGACGGCGGCGAGTCACATATTGTATTCGCCCTGAGGGCTGGTTGGCACACATTTGTCCCCGAATTCACTGTCGGGCACATACTAGGTAGCTTTGTCTCATCTTTTGCTTTGCCAGCCTTGGCTTACCTTATATGCCCGCACTGGCTACGCCGCCCAAGTCATCACTTAGCCTTGCTAAGCGTTGCGTTCGGTATGGTAATCTTTATGTTCGTTTACGAGACGGGGATACGGGCTACTCATGGCAATCTTGTATGGCAGGTAGTGGCGGCTAATCACATTCTGCACTGGCTGATCTTGGTGGAAATTTTCTTCTGGAAAACCACAACGCGGGTTCACTATTGGCAGCGAGCTGCTTTGCTTGGATTTGTGGGAGTGAGCGTCGTATGCGCCTTTGTTCACATGGCCCGTTTGGCTCGCATTGGCGCTTAAAGCCTAACCAGCAAAAACTGACGAACCAAGCCCTCAACACCCTCTGGCATTACGTACGGGATGGTTACAAAGGGCGCTCCGCTTCAGGATGCGTTCGACGACCTCGCGGCCTGGCCAGAACATAAATTCCGGCTGCTCGCCTTGGCTCTAGCACTCGACCCGCCACCCGCGCCCGAACATAGCCCGACTTGCGGGCGGGAGCCGGGCAGCCCAGCGCTAGGTCAGCGGGCCGAACTTTTTTTAAAGCAGCTGCTTGCGCAGGCTGCCGGTGAGATACTTACAGTCTGTGCCCTGTCCGCCGCTATACTTGGTTGTACAAGCTGTCAGGGCCGCAACTCGTGGGGAAAGACGGCCCAATAGGTGCAGCCGCACCGCGTAGCACAGAGTCATTCCAGAGGGAACGGGACGGCCGTGCTTATCCGCCTATCAGCTGTACTGCCGGCATTGCTTCACCCGGGCAATACCCGCTCCCGCCGATTACAAGAATATAGCCCTCGGCGGCCAGCATGGTTCTCCCGCTTGCTCAAGCGTCAGCGCAGATGCCGCACCTGGACTTTTACCACCTTAGGATTACCAACCGGTAGGTGTAGGGGGGTGAGACATTTGCGGCGCAAGGTCTTTGCTGCCCCAAACTCCAGCCGCCGGCGGCCGCCGAGCAAGGCGGTAGCGGCCAGGAACGGTTGGCAGGTAGTTCAAGCCGAAAAATTTACATAATCAAAAAGCCTGATATAATATACTGTTCGCAATGAGAAAGTTTTGCCGGGACGAGGTATTTGATCCTGAGAAGTTGGGGATTAGCTAAGAAGCTCTATTTTACCGACCTAAACGCTCTTTGTTCTCACTCCAAAACCCTCATTTCCCACCGCTTCTATGATGAATATTCTTTACGTAGCACCCGGGTTGGGTATTCTGGCCCTCGTTTACACGTGGCTGCGCTCCGGCTGGGTTACCCGCCAGGATGCCGGGGATGAACGCATGAAAACCATTGCCGGCTACATTGCCGATGGCGCCATTGCCTTCCTGAAGGCGGAGTACAAGGTGCTGACCATTTTCGGGCTTATTGCCAGCGTCTTTCTGTTTTACCTGGGCAGCACCGGCGAAAAGTCCAGCCCGGTGATTGTCGTGGCCTTCCTGATTGGGGCCATTTTCTCGGCCCTGGCCGGCTTTATCGGGATGAAGATTGCCACCAAAGCCAACGTGCGCACTGCCCAGGCGGCCCGCACCAGCCTGTCGAAAGCCCTGAACGTGTCGTTTTCGGGGGGCTCGGTGATGGGCATGGGCGTGGCCGGCCTGGCCGTGCTGGGACTGGGCTCGTTGTTTATCGTGTTTTACCAGATGTTCGTGGTTAGCAAGGGCGGCAGCGCCAATGGCGTGGAGATGGAAACCGCGCTGGAAGTGCTGACGGGCTTCTCGCTCGGCGCCGAAAGCATTGCCCTGTTTGCCCGCGTGGGCGGTGGCATCTATACCAAGGCCGCCGATGTGGGCGCTGACCTGGTGGGCAAAGTCGAAGCCGGCATTCCCGAAGATGACCCCCGCAACCCCGCCACGATTGCCGACAACGTGGGCGACAACGTGGGCGACGTGGCCGGCATGGGGGCCGACTTGTTCGGCTCCTACGTGGCAACTATTCTGGCTACCATGGTGCTGGGCCGCGAAGTGGTGGCCGCCGGCGACCAGTTCAACGGCCTGTCCCCGATTCTGCTCCCCATGGTCATTGCCGGCGTCGGCATCGTGGCCTCCCTGATTGGCATTCTGACCGTGCGGGTGAAGGAAGGTGGCGACGTGCAGGCGGCCCTCAACTTCGGCAACTATGTATCCGTCGCCATTTCCGCCGTAGCGGCCTTCTTTATTATCCGCTGGATGCTGCCGGCCGGCGACCTGGTTATCGGGCGCGCCGGGGCGGTGGCCTTCACCTCGATGGATGTGTTTTATGCCGTCGTGGTGGGTCTTGTCGTGGGTACGCTGATGAGCATCATTACGGAGTATTACACCGCCATGGGCAAGCGCCCGGTGCTCAGCATCGTCAAGCAAAGCAGCACCGGCCACGCCACCACGGTTATCGGCGGTCTGTCGGTGGGCATGGAGTCCACCGTGCTGCCGATTCTGATTCTGGCGGCCGGCATTGTGCTGTCGTTCCGCTTTGCAGGCCTCTACGGCGTGGCTATTGCCGCCGCCGGCATGATGGCTACCACCGCCATGCAGCTGGCTATCGACGCCTTCGGCCCCATTGCCGACAACGCCGGCGGCATCGCCGAAATGAGCGAGCTGCCCAAGGAAGTGCGCGAGCGGACCGACATTCTGGACGCGGTCGGCAACACCACCGCGGCTACCGGCAAAGGCTTCGCCATTGCCTCCGCCGCCCTGACCTCGCTGGCCTTGTTTGCCGCCTTCATGGGGACGGCCAACATCAGCGTCATCGACATCAGCCACGCCGACGTGCTGGCGGGCCTGTTCGTGGGGGGCATGATTCCGTTTATCTTCTCCGGCCTGGCCATTTCGGCGGTGGGCCGGGCGGCCATGGCCATGGTGCAGGAAGTGCGCCGGCAGTTCCGCGAGATTCCCGGCATTATGGAAGGCACCGGCCGCCCCGAATACGAGAAGTGCGTTGCTATTTCCACCCAGGCCGCCATCCGCGAAATGATGCTGCCCGGTGCCATTGCCCTCGTCGTACCCGTCATCGTGGGCTTCACCATGGGGCCCGAGGTACTGGGCGGCCTGCTGGCCGGCGTCACGGTGTCGGGGGTGCTGATGGCCATTTTCCAGAGCAACGCCGGGGGCGCCTGGGACAACGCCAAGAAGTCGTTCGAGAAAGGCGTGATGATTGACGGCGTGATGCAGTATAAGGGCTCCGAAGCCCACAAGGCCTCCGTCACCGGCGACACCGTGGGCGACCCCTTTAAGGACACCTCCGGTCCCAGCATGAACATTCTTATCAAGCTGATGTCCATCGTATCCCTGGTTATTGCGCCCCACATTGCCGCCCCGGAGCGGGGCATGGCCCAGGCCGAGAGGCCGCGGCAGGAGCCGAGCGTGTCGTCCCCGGTGCAGTCGGTGGCGGCTGCCGGCGCGGCCTCCAAAACCCTGCTGGTGCAGCGCTAGGCCGTCACTGCTGCTTCCTACGGCCATTCACGAGCTGCCTCTCCCTGCCGGAGGGGCAGCTTTTTTGTACTACATTTGAGTCCCCCTTCGCTCAGCGGACCAACCTCACCCGGATGCCCCAAGCCACTATTTCCCTGCACGACAAGCAGTTCAGTCCCTATCTGCCGGCCCGGCAGATTGCGGAATCCATCCAGGCCCTGGCAGTGCGGATCAGCCAGGACTACGCCGGCCGGCAGCCCCTGTTCGTGTCCGTGCTCAACGGCTCGTTCATGTTCACCTCCGACCTGCTCAAGGAGCTGACCATTGCCTGTGAAGTAGCCTTCATCCGCGTGGCTTCCTACGCCGGCACCAGCAGCACCGGCGAAGTAAAAGAGATTCTGGGCCTGCAGGAAGACGTGCAGGGCCGCGACCTGATCATCGTGGAAGACATCGTGGATACGGGCCACACCATGCGGGCCCTGCTCGACCTGCTGACGGCCAAAAAACCTGCCTCCCTGGCCGTGGCTACGCTGTTTTTGAAGCCCGAGTGCCTGCAGCACGAGCTGGATATCCGCTACGTGGGCCTCGAGATTCCCAATGACTTCATCGTGGGCTTCGGCCTCGATTATGACGGCCTGGGCCGCAATTACCCCGACGTGTACAAAGCTGTCTGACCTCGGCCGGCAGCCAAAATAAGCTGTTAGCCGTAAGGGGTGGTTTGGTGCCGATTTGTTATCTTTCCCAACCCCGCCCACACTTTTCTTTCTCGCGAAACACCTCGCTTTATGCTCAATATCGTGCTCTTCGGCCCGCCCGGCGCCGGCAAAGGAACGCAAAGCCAGAAACTCATTGCCCGCTATAATCTGGTGCACCTGTCCACCGGCGACCTGCTTCGCTCCCAGATTACCCAGGGTACGGAGCTTGGTCTGCGCGCCAAAAAACTCATGGATGAAGGTCTGCTGGTACCCGATGAGGTGGTTATCGGCATGATCGAAAGCCAGCTGGCCAACAACACCACGGCCGCCGGCTTCATCTTCGACGGCTTCCCCCGCACCGTGCCCCAGGCCCAAAGCCTCGATGCCCTCACCCAGCGCTACGACACCGGCGTGAGCTGCATGATTGCGCTGGAAGTAGACGAGGAGGAACTGGTGAAGCGCCTGCTGGACCGCGGTAAAACCAGCGGCCGCCCCGACGACCAGAACGAGGAGAAAATTCGCAAGCGCGTGACGGTATACAACACCGAAACCGCCCAGGTAGCCGGTTATTATGCCGCGCAGCAGAAGTTTCACGCCCTGAACGGAATCGGCGTTATCGACGATATTTTCGGCCAGATCTGCCGGATTATCGACCAGCACCAGCCGGCCGCTGCCGTTGCCGGCAGCCCCGCCGCTGCTACCGACGAAGTAAAAGCGTAACTTTACGGCTGCTACCCGCTGCTGGGTAGTGGCAGAACCAACTCTGTCATCCTGAGCAAAGCGAAGGACCTTATCACGCTGGAACGACCCCAATGTCGTTCCGCCGCAGTAAGGTCCTTCGCTTTGCCCAGGATGACAGCCGTTTTTTAGACATCCCATTAAGACGGCGGAACCAGGAATACCCCAATTCTTAGTTCCTGATTCTTGATTTTTAATTCCTTCCCCGTGGCTTCCAACAACTTCATCGACTACGTCAAAATCAACTGCCGCTCCGGTAACGGAGGGGCCGGCTCGGCTCACTTTTTCCGTGCCAAAGGCCTGCCCAACGGTGGCCCCGACGGTGGCGACGGCGGCCGCGGCGGCCACATCATTCTGGAAGGCAACTCCCAGCTCTGGACCCTGCTGCACCTGCAGTACAAAAAGCACCAGTTTGCCGAAAACGGCGTGAACGGGGGCGAGGCCCTCTGCACCGGCGCCCAGGGCAAGGATATCACCATTCAGGTGCCGCTGGGTACCATTGCCCGCGACGCCGAAACCGGCGCGAAGAAGGTGGAGATTACCGAGCACGGCCAGCGCATCATCCTCACGCCCGGCGGCCGCGGCGGCCTGGGCAACGACCACTTCAAGTCGGCCACCAACCAGGCCCCGACCTACGCCCAGCCCGGCGAGTCCGGCGTGGACGAGCTGGTGATTCTGGAGCTCAAGCTGCTGGCCGACGTGGGTCTGGTGGGCTTCCCCAACGCGGGCAAGAGCACGCTGCTGTCGGTGGTGTCGGCGGCCAAGCCCAAGATTGCCGACTACGCCTTTACGACCCTAACGCCCAACCTGGGCGTGGTGGCCTACCGCGACTACAAATCCTTTGTGATGGCCGACATCCCCGGCATCATCGAGGGCGCGGCGGAAGGGCGCGGGCTGGGTATTCGCTTCCTGAAGCACATTGAGCGCAACTCCATGCTGCTGTTCATGATTTCGGTCGACAGTCCGGACATTGCCGCCGAGTACAAGGTGCTGGTGAATGAGCTCCAGCAGTTCAACCCCGAGCTGCTCGACAAGAAGCGCCTGCTGGCCATTACCAAGGCCGACCTGATCGACGACGAGCTGGAAGCCGAGATGCGCGCCACCCTGCCCACCGACCTGCCCACCGTCTTTATCTCCAGCCTGGCGAATAAGAACATCATCCAGCTGAAGGACATGATCTGGCAGGCGCTGAATGCCAAGGAGTAACACCTATGGCTGCCCGTACTTATATTATACTCCCTATTGTTCTCCTGGCTTTGCTCTGCGTATGGTTAGGGCCTATGTGGGGGCTTCAAATGTTCGCGTGGCTGCTGTTTTACGGTGGGATGGCAGCCGCACGTATATTTTTCGCACTGGATTACTCAAAAGATTAATCTGCTGCAGTTTCCAATGGTTATTGCGCTGACTTTCCCAGTGGCGCTTCTCGCCTTTTATTTGAAAAAAGCGTCGTTCAGAGCAAGGTAGAGGAAACCTACTACCCGCCTCCTGAAGTTTCTCGTGCCAAACTGACAGCCAAACCCGCTTTGGCAAACTCCTTGCGCCCGACGGGTAGCCCAACGGCCACTCCCGTGAAAAACCCATTCCGACGAATATTTACCAAAATGGCTGACGATACCACCCTGCCCCAGGACGACAATCTGTCCGTTGACTCTACGCATACGGCCGGCGAATTGCCCGAAGACCCGAACGCGCCCGACCTGGGCACGCCCGAGGGCCTCGACGGCGGCGCGCCGAAAGCCGAAGGCACCAAAACTGACGCCGAGCTGGCCGAGCTGAAGGACAAATACCTGCGCCTGGCCGCTGAGTTCGACAACTACAAGCGCCGCACCACCAAGGAGCGCGCCGACCTGTTTAAAAGTGCCAACCAAGAGCTGATGGTGGCTTTGCTGCCCGTGCTCGACGATTTTGAGCGCGCCCGCCACGCCACCCAGGCTACCACCGATGCCGGGGCCGTGCGCGAGAGCATCGAGATTATTCAGAACAAGCTGAACAAAACGCTCCAGCAAAAGGGTTTGACCCCCATGGAAGCCAAGGGCGGCGACTTCGATGCCGACCTGCACGAGGCCATTACCCAGATTCCTGCGCCTTCGGAGGACCTGAAGGGTAAAATCGTGGACGAGGTGGAGAAAGGCTACTACCTCGGCGACAAAGTAATCCGGCACGCCAAGGTGGTGCTGGGCCAGTAAATGAACGAGTAACCGTCATGCTGAGCATTCTGCGCATCAAGCAGAGACGAAGCATCTCGCGTGCTGACACTGGATTAGTAATCCAACTAAACACGCGAGATGCTTCGACTTCGCGGACGCAAGATGAAGCATGACGTTCTGGAAAAACAACAATGGCAACGAAGCGAGATTATTACGAGGTGTTGGGCGTGGCCAAAACCGCGTCGGGGGAGGAAATCAAGAAGGCCTACCGCAAGGTGGCCATCAAGTTTCACCCCGATAAGAACCCCGACGACCCGACGGCCGAAGACAAGTTCAAAGAAGCTGCGGAGGCCTACGAAATCCTGTCCAGCGACGACAAG
The DNA here is from genome assembly GCF_039539525.1 of Hymenobacter algoricola. Classification (NCBI taxonomy): domain Bacteria; kingdom Pseudomonadati; phylum Bacteroidota; class Cytophagia; order Cytophagales; family Hymenobacteraceae; genus Hymenobacter; species Hymenobacter algoricola. Next base: position 90,222 of record NZ_BAABDH010000109.1, read on the forward strand.
CGCGCCCGCTACGACCGGTTCGGGCACCAGAGCGGCGGGGGCGGCGGGGCCCAGAACATGGAGGACATCTTCTCCCAGTTCGGCGACATCTTCGGCGGCGGCGGCGGCTTCGAGGGCTTCTTTGGGGGCCAGGGCCGCGGCGGCCAGGGACGGCGCGTGAAAAAGGGCTCCAACCTGCGCATTAAGCTCAAGCTCGATCTGGAGGAAGTGGCCAACGGCGTCGAGAAGAAAATCAAGGTGAAGCGCTACGTGGCCTGCCAGCCCTGCTCGGGCACCGGCGCCAAAAACGGCACCGACCTGAAGGACTGCGGCACCTGCCACGGCCAGGGCCAGGTGAAGCGGGTGGTGAACACGATGCTGGGCCAGATGGTCAGCGCCTCCACCTGCCCGACCTGCAACGGCGAGGGCAAAATCGTGAGCAGCAAGTGCGACGTGTGCCACGGCGAAGGCCGGCAGCTGCACGAGGAGGTTATTCCGATCAACATCCCGTCCGGCGTGGCCGAGGGCATGCAGCTGAGCATGAACGGCAAGGGCAACTACCCTGAACGCGGCGGCGTGCCCGGTGACCTGCTCATCCAGATTGAGGAGGAGCCGCACGAGCTGCTCAAGCGCGACGGCAACAACATCATGTTCGAGCAGTACATTTCGTTTGTCGATGCCGCCCTGGGCGCCAACATCGAGGTGCCGACCATTGAGGGCAAGGTGAAAATCAAGGTCGACCCCGGTACCCAGCCGGGCAAGATCCTGCGCCTGCGCGGCAAGGGCATCAAGGACCTGAACGGCTACGGCCGCGGCGACCAGCTCATTCACCTCAGCGTCTGGACGCCCAAGAACGTGAGCAGCGAGGAGCGGGAGCTGCTCGAAAAGCTGCGCAACGCCCAGAACTTCGTACCCAACCCCGGCAAGAACGAGAAAGGCTTCTTCGAGAAAGTAAAGGAGTATTTCCAGTAAGCTGCGCATTGCCGCGAACTATCCTTGATTGCGGTGATTAGAAAAAGCCCGCCCTCCATTCGTGGAGGACGGGCTTTTTCGTGCGGAGCCGTGCGGGGTATCTCGGCTAGTGCTTCAGCACGCGCTTAGCAATGGTGCCTTCGGCCGCGTGCAGGCGCACGGTGTAGAAGCCGGCCGGCAGCGTACTCAGATTCAGCTCGTGCCGGATAGTGCCTCGGCGGGGCTGGAGGTCAAGTGTTTGGACCACCTGGCCTAGGGTGTTCAGGACTTCGGTGCGCACCGCCCCCTGCTCGCGCAGGCCGGCAACACTAAGCGTAGCAGCGCTCAGGGTAGGGTTGGGGTAGAGGGCTGCTGCGGCTTCCAACTCCGTAGCCCGCCGGGTGGCCAGCGTAATGAAGTTGGAGTAAGTAGCCAGGTAGTCGTTGACGTACCGGCTGGTCGGCACATCATATTCCTGCCCCACCCTGCGGCGTATCTGGCTGGTGGCCGCGTAGCTGAGCAAGGTGCGGTAGGCGTAGTCGATGAACCAGGCATTGTTGGCCCATCGTTCGCCCTGGTACAGGGTTTCGTTGCCGAAGGCATCATAGGTCTGGGTGTAGCGTTCTTCGTTGAGCCAGACGTCAGGTGCAACCAGCTTCTGGCCTATGCTGACGTAGCTGCCGTTGGCCTGGTAGGTGAAGGTGGTGCGGTAGTCATCGGCCCAGGTGCTGGTGGCTTTATTCCATTCCTGCTGCTCGTAATAGGCAGGCAGCAGCTTGGCCCAGTTATACCAATTGATACTGCGAATGCGGTAATCATTGACATAAGCTCCGTTATCCCACTCCTCCCCGGTGAGCCCCGTCCACTGGTTGTTGGCATTGACGGTGTACGTAGTGCGGTAGTCCGGTTGCCAGATGCCGGTGGCCGTATTCAGATTCTCAGCTACTTCCGTGAGGAGTACGCCGGCCGGATTATACGTGTTGGTGCTGCGGTAGCCACCGCGCGTCTGCCAGGCATTGTTCTGCCATTCCTGGTACAGATACAGGGTTCCGCGGCCATTGGCATCGTAGGCGTATTGCGTGCGGTAGCTGTTCATATAGGCCGAGCCGTTCCAGTTCTGCTCCAGCTCCTCGGTTACCAACGCCTGCGCATTATAGACCAGCAGCGTCTTCCGCCGAGGAGCATTCGTAGCCGAATCCGTACCCACTATTTGAATAGGGCGGCCCTGGGTATTGTAGGTATTGGTTAGGATGTAGCCGCCGTCCCAGCGGGCGGTATTCTGGCTCCAATAATGCTCGATGCTGCGGCCCGGCACGGTAACGGCCGTAATGCCCGCCCCGCGGGCGGTCAACTCAGCACCCGGCCCGACATAGTGGTGCGCCTGATCAAACAGGAGTTTGGCGGAGCGAGCCGGAGTCCGGCTTTGCGCGGTGCTGCTCAGAGCCGCCGTGAGGAGCGCTGCCGTGAGGGCCAGGGGTAAAAAGTGCTTCATAAGACCAGCAGATAATAGGGTGAGCACCAAATATAGAACTAATATTGATATTGTTATATATGAAGTATATATATTATAAATAATGGATATTAAGCACTTCGACAGCCGGTTGAATTTATGCCGGGACGCAGATCAAGTAATTGAATAATAAAAGGTTGTATAAAAGTAAGGCAAAAACAAACAGGCATTCTGTAATGTAGCCGGCCTGCTGGCGATATATATCGTGTACTTGCTTCTGCCATGAACCCCGCCGCACCCGATTTTCTTGCCGTCATCAACTCCAACCAGGGTTTGCTGCACCGCATCTGCCGGCTCTACTGCCCCGATGCCGACGAACGGCAGGATCTGTACCAGGAAGTAGTGCTCCAGCTCTGGCGGGCCTGGCCCCAGTACCGGCCGGGCGCGGCCAAAGTCAGCACCTGGCTCTACCGCATTGCCCTGAACGTAGCCATCAGCAGCCTGCGCCGGCGCACCCGTCACCCCGCGCCCGAGCGGTTTGGCCCCGAGCTGCCCGACGTGGCTCCGCCCCCCGACCCCGGCCCCGACGCCGACGATCTGGCCCAGCTCTACCAGGCCATTGCCCGGCTCTCCGACGTGGAAAAAGCCTTCGTGCTGCTCTACCTCGAAGAGCGCACCTACGAGGAAATGGCCGACATCCTCGGCATCACCCAGAACAATGTGCGGGTGAAAATGCACCGCGTGCAGGACAAGCTTCGCCACCTCCTAACCCAACCCGCCTGATGGAACTCAATGATCTTCGCCGCCAGTGGCAGCAGCAGCCGGCCCCGGATAGCGCGGCCCCGGATGAGGCCGCCCTGCGCGCGCTGCTGACCCAGCCCTCCACCAGCCCCGTCGCCCGGATGCTGCGCAATGCCCGGCAGGAAATTATTTCCACCGTGCTGATTCTGGCCCTGACGATGGTAGGGCTGCAGTTTGTGCACCTCCCCTGGCTGCGGCCGTTTGGCTTGCTGCTGCTGACGGCTTCCGTGCTGATGGGCTATTACTACTACCATAAGCTGCGGGTGCTGCAGCGGCTGGGCACCACCACCGCGGCCCTGCGCGGCCACCTGGAGCAGCAGCTGCAGAGCCTGCGGAGCCTGCTGCGCCTGTACTACTACTTCACGATGGGCACGCTGGTGCTGATGGGCAGCTTTCTGCTGTACTCAACCTATACCCACCTGCCGCAGCTCTTCCGCGGCGACGCCCGCACGCTGTGGCAACGCGGCCTGTGGCTGGGGCTGACGGCGCTGATTTCCTGGCTCATTACCGGCTGGATTACCCGCTGGCACCTGCAGCGCCAGTACGGCCGCTACCTCGACCAGCTGGAAAGCCATCTGCACGAGCTGCGGGAGTTGTCCTGAGCCCGCCGGCCGCCATTCGGGCGGGCTTTCCGCCCGTTCAGACCCAATAATTTGCTGATTGGGTAAGAATTAAGCGGCTTCTTTATCCGGTTCCTGTAATATTACGCTCCACTCCCAACCTACTCTTTCCGCTGTGAGCAACATTCTGCAAGCCATCGACGTGCGCAAGGCCTACGCCGCCCACGTCGCCCTCGACGGCGTGAGCCTCGATATTCCGGAGGGCAGCATCTTCGGGCTGCTGGGTCCCAACGGGGCCGGCAAAACCTCCCTGATTCGCATTATCACCCAGATTACGGCCGCCGACTCCGGCGAAATCCGCTTCCGGGGCGAGCGGCTTAGCCCCAGCCATATCGGCCAGATCGGCTACCTGCCCGAGGAGCGGGGACTCTACAAAAAGATGAAGGTGGGGGAGCAGCTGCTCTACCTGGCCCAGCTCAAGGGCCTCACCAAGGCCGACGCCACCCAGCGCATCAAGGGCTGGATCGACCGGCTGGACCTGCGCGCCTGGGTGAGCAAGAACGTGGAAGACCTCAGCAAAGGCATGCAGCAGAAGGTGCAGTTCATTGCCACCGTCCTGCACGAGCCCAGCCTGATCATCCTCGACGAGCCGTTTTCGGGCTTCGACCCCATCAATGCTAACCTGATCAAGGACGAAATCCTGGAGCTGCGCCAGCGCGGGGCCACCGTCATCTTCAGCACCCACCGCATGGAATCGGTGGAGGAGATGTGCGACAACATTGCCCTCATCAACCGCTCCCGCAAGGTGCTCGACGGCTCGGTGCGCGACATCAAGGACGCCTTCAAAACCCGCACCTATGAGGTGGAGGGCAAAGGCCGGCTGATGGTCATTCACCCCGACTTCGAGGTGCTCGAGCACAAGGACCGCGAAAATGGCCACTTCTACGACCGGATTCGCCTGCACGAGGGCACTACGCCCAACGACCTGCTGCGCTACCTGATCGGCAACGTGGAAGTGCACGCCTTCCGCGAGCAGATTCCGAGCATCAACGACATCTTCATCCGCCGGGTGCAGGAAACCATGCCCGAAACCTTATCGGAGAAAGAGCTGGCCGTGCAGAGCTAGCCCGCACAAGCTGCCCGGCCCTCGTGCTGACTGCCACGCATATGTCAGCACGCGGGATTCCTCGCGGGGCTCGGAATGACGACCACCAACCAAGACCCCAAGTTCCTAAGACCCCACCAACTATGAATAAAATCTGGCTTATCATTCAGCGCGAATACCTGACCCGGGTGCGCAAGAAGAGCTTTCTGGTGATTTCGCTGCTGGCCCCGCTGCTGCTGGCCGGTACCACGCTGGGCATTGCCAAGCTCAACGCGCCCTCGTCGGCCGATGAGGTGGCCGTGTACGACGCCAGCGGCCTGAACCTGCTGGACCACCTGGTGGCCACCGAAGAGCTGCGCTTCGTGCCGGCCGGGGGCGCCTCGGCACCGGCCGCCACGGCCGCCTTCCAGCGGGCCAAGCCCAAGCAGGCGGCGCTGCTGGTATTTCCGGCGGACTTTTCCCTCGACTCCAACCAGGGGGTGCAGCTGCTGGCCGACGGCAACGTGAGTCTGAACCGGCAGCTGAATGTCCGCAAGGCCGTCAACAAGGCCATCAGTGAGCTGAAGCTGACCCGCTCCGGCCTCACCCGCCAGACCATCGATAACCTGAAGGCCGACGTCGACATGTCGGCCGTGAACCTGTCGCAGAAGGGGGGCAGCAAAAACAACGTGGGCGCCACCACCGCCGCGGCCTACTTCCTCTCGATTCTGGTCTACATGTTCATCTTCATCTACGGCGTGCAGGTGATGCGCGGCGTGGCCGAGGAAAAAACTAACCGGATTATGGAGGTAATGATGTCGTCGGTGAAGCCGTTTCAGCTGATGATGGGCAAGATCCTGGGTATTGCCGCCGTGGTGCTCACCCAGTTCGGCATCTGGCTGATTCTGTCGTACACCATCACCACGGTGGTAGCGCCGCTGCTGATGAAGTCGGACAAGACGCCTGCCACCGCGGTAGCCGCCAAAGCTTCGGGCGCCAGCGCCTCGCCGGCCGTGGCTGCCGACGAGGCCCCGGCCCTGAAAGCTCCGCAGCCCGGCACCCCGCCCAACATCTGGAGCGTGCTCGACGGCCTGCCCATCGGCAGCATCATCGGCGGCTTCCTGTTCTTCTTCCTGGGCGGCTACCTGCTCTACTCGTCGCTGTTTGCCGCCATCGGCGCGGCCGTCGATGACCAGACCGACGCCCAGCAGTTTATGTTCCCGGTGACCATTCCGCTGATTCTGAGCTATATCGTGAGCATCAACGTCATCATCAACGGCGACCCGAACGGTCCGCTGGCGTTCTGGCTGTCGATGATTCCGTTTACCTCGCCCATTGCCATGGTCATGCGCCTGCCCTTCGGCGTACCCGCGTGGCAGCTGCTGCTGTCGGGCGTGCTGCTCATTGGCGGCTTTATCTTCACCACCTGGGTGGCCAGCCGCATCTACCGCGTGGGCGTGCTCATGTATGGCAAGAAAGTAACCTACGCCGAGCTGTCCCGCTGGATGTTCTATAAAGGGTAAAGCCGTAGCAGGAGTATCATGGCGCGCCTTCTGCGAGTAAAGCAGAGACGAAGCAATAACACTGCTCTGAATTGTAGAAAGCACTGTTACCCTGAAAAGCCCCGACGTTAAGCATACGTCGGGGCCTTTTTGTTAACAAGGGCCTCTGTGCTGCTCAGGACGGATTGCTTCCGCCTTCGGCTTCGCAAGGACAGCCGACCAATAAAGCGTCAACACATTCTGCGTACTTTGAGCCGGCTGCGCCAGACCGGCCGCTGCCCCTTGCCCATGACCCGAAAACTCCTCCTGCTGCCGCTGCTGCTTTTGCTGCTCGGCTTCCGCGCCGACGACCGGCCGGCCTACCGCCTGTTTACCGCCGCCGGCAAGCCCGCCCGCTACGACAAGATGCTCCAGGAGCTGGCCCGGGCCGACGTCGTCTTTTTCGGCGAGCAGCACAACGACCCCATTGCCCACTGGCTGGCGCTGCAGCTGACCAAGGATTTGCTCCGCCTGAAACAGGGGCAGCTGGTGCTGGGCCTGGAAATGTTTGAGCGCGACGTGCAGCCCCTGGTCGACCAGTATACCACCGGGGAGGTGGCTGAGGAGGAGTTCGAAGCCCGCAGCCGCCCCTGGCCCAACTACGGCACCGACTACAAGCCGCTGCTGCTGCTGGCTAAGCAGCAGAAGTTCCGCGTGGTCGGGACCAACGTGCCCCGCCGCTACGCCTCGATGGTAGGCAAAAACAGCCTCTCGGTCCTCGACACCCTGCCTGCTAAGTCCAAGGCCTGGCTGGCCCCGCTGCCCCTCACCGTCGACTACGAGCTGCCCGGCTATAAGAATATGGCCAAGATGTTCGGCGGCGACGCGGCCCACGCGGCCGGCGTGCAGAACATCATCCAGGCCCAGGCGCTCAAGGATGCCACCATGGCCTACTTCCTCAACCAGGCCCGTCCCGCCGGCCACCTGCTGCTCCACCTCAACGGCAGCTACCACTCCGACAACCACGACGGCATCCTGGCCTACCTGCGCCAGCAAAATCCCCAGCTGCGCGTACTGACCATCAGCACCGTCACGCAGGAGCAGCTCGGGAAGCTGGATCGGGAGCAGCAGCAGAAAGCCGATTTCATCCTGACCGTACCCGCCGACATGACCAAAACCTACTAGTTGTATAGTCCCAGCGTGAGGTGGGTCGGGTCCTGGGTAAAGTTAACGGGGTTTTTCTGCCACTGGGCACACACAAATTCATGTGGCGTGAGGCCGCGTAAG